>DASPGF010000499.1:0-7878 GCA_035620755.1 Myxococcota bacterium | reverse complement strand
CGCAAGGCTGCGCGATCCGCTCGCACAGCGCTTCGATGCCGTAGACGCCCTCCGCGAGCGACACCGCGCCGACGTCACCTCCCGCGTACGCGGCCGCGTAGAGCTCGCCGCGCCGCGCGTCGAGCAGCGGAACGACGCTCTCATGAGTCGGTCCGGCCGCGAGCGCGAGCGCGGCGAGCGTCGAGACGGGCACGACGGGCTGCGCAGCGCCGAACGCGAGGCCCTTGACGGTCGCGATCCCGACGCGAAGGCTCGTGAACGAGCCCGGCCCGACCGAGACCGCGAACGCGTCGATCGCCGCGAGCGCCACGCCGCTTCGCTCGAGCAGGCGATCGATCGCGGGCAGCAGCGTCGCGGCGGCAGGCCCCGGCGCGGCGGCCACCTCGTCGACGAGCTCGCCGCCGCGCAGGAGCGCGACGCTCGCCTCCGCGGTCGCGGTCTCGAGCGCGAGCAGCAGCGGCCGGGCAGCGGAGCCGCTCAAGAGCTGCCGGTCAGCCAGTCGACCACGCGTGACCAGTTGCGCGAGATGTCGTTCCAGAACGCGAAGCCCATGATCAGGATCAACACCGTGAATCCGATCTGCTGCACGAACTCGCGCGTGCGCAGCGACAGCCGCTCGTTGCGCACGCCCTCGACGAGGAACACGATCGCCTGGCCGCCGTCGAGCAGCGGAATCGGCAGCAGATTGAGGATGCCGAGGTTGATGCTGATCAGGATGAGCGTCTGCAGGTAATCCATCCAGCCGCGCTCGAGCGCCTTGCCCGCGATCTCGGCGATTCCGATCGGCCCCGAGAGCTGGTTGCTCGGCACGTCGCCCGTGATGAGCTTGCCGAGTCCGCGCACGAACACGCGCGTGACCTCGACCGTCAGCGCGAACGCGCGCGGCACGGCGACGAGCGGATTGTGGATCTGCTCGAAGCCGATCGCGCCCGGCACTGCGAGCAGGTTGTTGCCGACGATTCCGATCCGGTAGCGCGGTACCTCGATGCCCAGGCCCGTCGGATCGGCGTTCGCGAGCTCCGGCGTGACGGCGACCTCCAGGCGCTCACCGTCGCGAAGCATGTCGAGCTGCAGGGTCTCGCCACCGCTCGAGCGCACCGCGTTCGCGAACGTCTCGAAGCTGTGCATCGGCTCGCCGTTCACGCTGAGGATCAGATCTCCGTAGCGCAGGCCGGCAGCCGCGGCGGGCGTGCCCTCGCCCACGTCGGCGATCAGCACGTCGGCGCGGATCACGCCGAGGCGTTCGAGGCTGCCGAGCGCGGGAACGCGCACGCTCAGTGCCTCGGCGCGCTCGGGCCCCCGCTCGAGCGACAGCTCCACCTCGCCTTGGGCGGCCGCGTAGGCGCGCGCGAGCGCGGGCCAGTCGGCGACGGGCTCGCCCGCGACCGCGGTGATGCGATCGCCCGAGCGAAGGCCCGCGCGCTGCGCGGTCGAAGCGGGGCTCGCGATGCCGATCAGCGCGTGCGGGCGCTGGTGGTAGAGGCCCGCCCAGCCCACTGCGACGTCGTCGCCGAACACATCCGACGACTGCCGTGGCTCGAGTGCGACGCGCGTGGAGCGCTGCTCGCCGTCGCGCTCGTAGTCGATCGCGAGCTCGCCGCGAGGGGTTCCGACGAGCGCTTCCTCGACCTGCCGCCACCACTCCACTGGCGTGCCGTCGATCGCCGTCACGCGATCCCCGGGCAGCAGGCCCGCGGCCGCCGCGGGCGAGCCGACCTCGACCTCGCCGATCACCGCCTCCGCTTGGGGAAAGCCGACCGCGAGGATCGCGGTGTAGATCGCGACCGGCAGCAGCAGGTTCATCGCCGGGCCCGCGAAGATCACGAACAGCTTCTGCCAGAGCGACTTCGAGTCGAGGCTCTCCTCGGGCGCGGCCTCGAGCGCGGCGTCGACCTCATCGCCGCCGCCCTCGCCGAGCATCTTGACGAAGCCGCCGAGCGGAATCCAGCCGACCACGTACTCCGTATGGTGTCGTACCCAGCGCAGCCGGAAGCGGCCGATGCCGACCGGCGCGCCGAAGCCGAGCGAGAACTTGAGCACGCGGATGCCGCAAGCCTTCGCGGCGAGGAAGTGGCCGAGCTCGTGCACGAAGATCAGCACGCCGAGCATCACCACGAACGCGAACGCGTAGCTCGACGCCTGGTAGGCTCCCGCGAGGAAGTTCACGCGCGATCCCCCGCACCGCTCGCGATCCACTCGCGCGCGCACGCGCGCGCCCACGCGTCCGCCTCCATCACGTCGGCGAGGTCGCGCAGCGATCCCGCGCTCGCGCGAGCCAGGTGTGAATTGAGCACCGCGCCGTTGGTCTCGGCGATCTCGGGAAAGCGGATGCGCCGCTCGAGAAACGCGGCGACGGAGACCTCGTTCGCCGCGTTGAGCACCGCGGGCGCGGCCTCGTCGCGGCGCAGCGCCTCGTAGGCGAGCTCAAGGCACGGAAAGCGCTTGCGGTCCGGCGCTTCGAAATCGAGCCGCGCGAGCGCGGCGAGATCGAGCCGCGGCAGCTCGAGCTCGAGGCGCTCGGGGTGCGCGAGCGCCACGGCGATCGGCACGCGCATGTCCGGCAGGCCGAGCTGCGCGAGCACGGAGGTGTCGCGGAACTCGACGAGCGAGTGCACGATCGACTGCGGGTGCACGACGACGTCCACGCGCCCGGGCGGAACGTCGAACAGCCAGCGCGCCTCGATCACCTCCAGCCCCTTGTTCATGAGCGTCGCCGAGTCGATCGTGATCTTGGGTCCCATCTCCCAGTTCGGGTGCTTGAGGGCCTGCTCGACGCTCGCCGCCGCGATCTGCTCGGCGCTCCAGCTGCGGAACGGCCCGCCCGAGGCGGTGAGGATCAGGCGCGCGACGTCCTCGCGCCGCTGGCCGCTCAGCGCCTGGAAGATCGCGCTGTGCTCGCTGTCGACCGGCAGCAGCGCCACGCCACGCGCGCCGACCTCGCGCAGCACGAGCGCGCCGGCCATCACCATCACCTCCTTGTTCGCGAGCGCCACGTCGCGACCCGCGCGGATCGCGGCGAGCGTCGGCGCGAGGCCGATCGCGCCCACCAGCCCCGAGACCACGAGCTCCGCGGGATGCTGCGCGACGGCGTCGAGCCCGTCGCGCCCGACGAGCACCTCGACGCGCTGGGAGCCGAGGCGCGCGCGCAGCTCGGCGGCGCCGTCGGCGTCGGCAACCGACACCAGGGCGGGTCGGAAGCGGCGAACCTGCGCGGAGAGCTTCTCGACGTTGCGGCCCGCGGCGAGCGCGACCACCTCGAAGCGCTCGGGCGCAGCCGCGGCGACGGCGAGCGTCTGCTCGCCGATCGAGCCGGTGCTGCCGAGCACGCTGAGCCGCTTGCGTCCGCGCGCGTCAGCGACTCCCATCGCTCGCTCCTCGCTCTCCCGCTCCCCGCTCGCTCGCTCCTCGCTCGTCCGCTCCGCGCTCGCTCGCTCCTCGCTCGTCCGCTCTCCGCTCGCTCGCTTCTCGGGCGCGCGCCTCCTGCCGCTCCGCGTTGGGCGCACCCGCTCCGCGCACCTGCTCGCTCGTGAGGCCGAAGCGCCGCTCGCGGCGCTGGTAGTCGCGCACCGCCTCGACGAGCTCGCGTGCGCCGAAGTCGGGCCACATCACGTCGGTGACGTAGATCTCCGCGTACGCGATCTGCCAGAGCAGGAAGTTCGAGACGCGCCGTTCGGCGCCGGTCCGGATCAGCAGATCCGGGTCGGGAATCTCGGGGTCGTAGAGGTAGGCGGCAAAGGTCTTCTCGTCGATGCTCTCGGGATCGACCTTGCCGATCTCGGCATCGCGCAGCAGCTTGCGCGCCGCGTCGACGATCTCGCAGCGGCCGCTGTAGGAGAGCGCGAACACGAGCGTCATGTTCGAGTTGTCGCGCGTGCGCGCGATCGCGTCGTCGACCTTCTTGCGGATCCGCGATGGCAGCCGCTCGGGCCGTCCGATCGCGCGCAGCTGGATGCCCTTCTCGATCACCTGGTCGATCTCGAGCTCGAGGTAGCGCTCGAGCAGCGCCATCAGCGAGGCGACCTCGAGCCTGGGGCGGTTCCAGTTCTCGAGCGAGAACGCGTAGAGCGTGAGCCAGCGCACGCCGAGCTCGCTCGCCGCGCGCACGACCTCGCGCAGCGCGTCGAGCCCGCGCTTGTGGCCCTCGTTGCGCGAGATGCCGCGCTGCTCCGCCCAGCGCCCATTGCCATCCATGATGATGGCGATGTGCTGGGGAATCCGCTCCTTGATCAGCGAGGACTCCGTCATCATCAGACCTTCAGGATGTCCTCTTCCTTCTGGGCTGCGATCGAATCGATCTCCTTGACCTTCGCGTCGGTGAGCGTCTGGATGCGCTTCTCTTCTCGGTGCTTGTCGTCCTGCGGCAGCGAGCCTGCGGATTCGAGCTCCTTGAGCCGCGACAGCGCGTCGCGGCGCGAGTCGCGGATCCCGACCTTGTGGTCCTCGGCAGCCCGGTGCACCTGCTTGACGAGATCCTTGCGCCTCTCCTCGCTCAGCGGCGGCACGGGCACGCGCACCACCTTGCCGTCGTTGGATGGCGAGAGCCCGAGGTCGGCCTTGAGGATCGCCTTCTCGATGTTGCCGATCGCGCCCTTGTCGTAGGGCGCGACCACGATCAGGCGCGGATCCGGCGTG
The DNA here is from genome assembly GCA_035620755.1 of Myxococcota bacterium. Classification (GTDB taxonomy): domain Bacteria; phylum Myxococcota_A; class UBA9160; order UBA9160; family SMWR01; genus JACZVU01. The sequence continues at coordinate 3,246 of DASPGF010000499.1, read as the reverse complement.
GTCAGGTTCGCGAGCTGGTTCAGCGGAGTCGGCGTTCCGTAGTAGTCGACCTGCACGCCGTCGAGCAGCGCGACACTCGCGCGCCCGGTCCGGATCTTCTGCAGCTCCGCCTTGAGGCTGCGGACCGACTTCTCCATGCCCTCGCGCGCGTCGTCGTGGATTCGAGCGGCATCGTCGTCTGCCATGCTGGGTGCTTCCTCTCGCTGTGGCGGCGGATCGCGTGGGCCCGACTCGCTCGAGCCATGCGGCTCCGCGCCCTCTAGTCTTCCACGCGCGTACCGATCGCGTTGCCCGCGGCGAGCTTGCGGAGGTTGCCGGGCTGCGCCATGTCGAACACGACCACCGGCAGCTTGTTCTCGCGACACAGTGCGAGCGCCGTCTGGTCCATCACGCGCAGGTTCCTCACGAGCGCCTCCTCGTAGCTCAAGCGCGAATAGCGCGTCGCGTTCGGGTCGGACTTCGGATCCGCGCTGTAGACGCCGTCGATGCCCTGCTTGGCCATCAGGATGATCTCGGCCTGCACCTCCGCGGCGCGCAGCACGGCAGCGGTGTCGGTGGTGAAGTACGGGTTTCCCGTTCCGCCCGCGAACACGACGACCCGGCCCTTCTCGAGGTGGCGGATCGCGCGCCGGCGGATGTAGGGCTCGGCGACGGTCTTGATCTCGATGGCCGACTGCACCCGCGTGTCGAGGCCCTCGTTTTCGAGCGCGTCCTGCAGCGCGAGCGCGTTGATGACGCTCGCCATCATGCCCATGTAGTCGGCGATCGCGCGATCCATGCCCTCGTCGGCGGCCGAGATCCCGCGGATGATGTTGCCGCCGCCCACCACGACACAGATCTGGATACCGAGCTCGTGCACCTCGCGAATCTGGCCCGCGGTCCGGCCGATCACGGTCGGGCTGATTCCGAAGCCCTTCTCGCCCGCGAGCTGGCCGCCGGAGAGCTTGATCAGCACTCTGCGATAGGCGGCCTTCACGCCTCCCCCGCGTCTCCCTCGCCGAGCTTGAAGCGCTGGTAGCCGCGCACGGCGAACTCCGCGCCCAGCTTCGCCCCGACGTCGCGCATCAGCTCGCCGATCGACCGATCCGGATCCTTGACGTACGCCTGCTCGACGAGGCAGATCTCCGACAGGAACTTGTTGATGCGGCCCTCGACGATCTTGCCGATCACCGCCTCCGGCTTGCCGGTCTGCAGCGCCTGCTTGCGGAAGATCGAGCGCTCGGACTCGAGCAGCGCAGGGTCGACGCCGGATCGATCCACCGCGACCGGGCTCGGATCGGCGGCCGCGACGTGCATCGCGAGATCCTTTGCTAGCGCCTCGGCCTCCGGGCCCGATGCCGTCGTCGAGAGCGCGACGATCACGCCGAGGTTGCCGCCCGCGTGAACGTACCCGCCCGCGATGCCCGGAGTTCCCGCGTCGAGGCGCGTCACGCGCTTCACGACCACGTTCTCGCCGAGCCGGCTGATCGCGGCCTTGACCCGATCGGCCACCGTGTCGCCCTCGAGCTTTGCCTTGAGCAGCGCGTCGGGCCCGTCGATGCTCGCGTCGTTCGCGACCACGCGCGCGAGCTGTGCGGCGAGCCCGGTGAACAGATCGGTGCGCGCGACGAAGTCCGTCTCGCAGCCGAGCTCGACCATCGCCGCGACCGGGCCCGCGATCGCGATCGACACCGCGCCCTCGCTGGTCGCGCGGCCGCCGCGCTTGCCCGCCTTGGCGAGGCCGCGCTCGCGCAGCAGCTCGATCGCGCGCTCGACCTCGCCCTTCGCATCGCTGAGCGCGCGCTTGCAATCCATCATGCCCGCGCCGGTCATTTCGCGTAGATCCTTGACCGACTTCGCCGAAATCTCAGCCACCGAAATCCCCCCGTTGCGATTGCCGCCGCTCACTGCGCGAATCGACGCGCTAGACGCCCTCGGGCGCCTCGATCGGCGCGCCCTCCGCGCTCGACGACGGCCGCTCGGAGTCGAATTCCTCCGCGCGCGCGGCGTCGCGCTGCGCCTCTCGCTTCTCCGCGGCGAGGGCCGCGGCGCGCCCGCGGCGCGGCGGATGCTTGATCTCGACCACGACGCGCCCCGAGCGCGCAGCCGCGCGATCGCTGCGCGCGGGCCCCTTCGCCTTCTCCTTCTCCGCCTCCTGCGACTGGATGCGGTCGTTGTAGATCGCGGCGCCTTCGAGGCACGCGTTCGCCACCTTCGAGCAGTAGAGTTGGATCGCGCGGATCGAGTCGTCGTTTCCCGGAACCACGAAGTCGATGCCGAGCGGGTCGCAGTTCGAATCGACCACGGCAAGGATCGGGATGCCGAGCCGGCGCGCCTCCTTGACCGCGATCGCCTCGCAGTTCACGTCGATCACGAACAGCGCCTGCGGAAGGCGCGTCATCTCGCGAATCCCGTCCAGCGACTTGCGATACTTCTCGACCTGGCGATTGACCCGGGAGAGATCCTTCTTCGAGAGCTCGGCGGTCTTCTCCGCGTCGGCGAGCGTCTCGAGCATCCCCTTGAAGCGCTCGATCGACTTCTTGACCGTCTTGAAATTCGTGAGCATTCCGCCGAGCCAGCGGTTGTTGACGAAGTGCTGGCCCGCGCGCTCGGCCTCGAGCTTGATCGGCGCCTGCGCCTGCCGCTTGGTGCCCACGAACAGCACCTTGCCGCCCGACGCGGTGGTCTCGCGCAAGAATTCGAGACCGTCCCGAAAGCGCGGCAGCGACTGGTCGAGGTCGATGATGTGCACGCCGTTGCGCTCGCCGAACAGGTAGCGCTTCATGCGCGGATTCCAGCGCGGCGTCTGGTGGCCGAAGTGGACGCCGGCCTCCATCAGCTCGCGCAGCGACACTTCGCTGTCGCCCGTCGCGAGCGCGCGCGCGTCGCCCTTGCTCGCGCTGCTCTTGCCCATGTTTGCGGGGGTGCTGGCTTCCGTGGAAACCGGTGACTCAGCCGTGAAATCGGCCATCCTCATACTCCTTCGCGGTTGTGCGTCCGCCCCAGTCCGTCACTCCCCAACCTACTGAGCTCGGGCAATCCATTGGCGCGCGCGCTGCGCGCGTCGTCCGCGAGTCTCAGGGCACCGCAGGGGCAGCCTGGAACGTGAGATTTGTCCAAGGGTTAGCAGAGTCTGCGCGCGCCGGCTATCCACCCCGTCGCAAACGCCCGCGACGCCTCGCGTGCCGACCGCGGCTGCGGCGCCTCAGGTGCTGTATTCCGCATTGATCTTCACGTAGTCGACGCTGAGATCGCAGGTCCAGACCT
>DASPGF010000498.1:0-3579 GCA_035620755.1 Myxococcota bacterium | reverse complement strand
CGCCTCTTGCGCGGCGTCCGAGCGCTCGACGCTGCTCGTCGACCTCGATCCCCAGGCGAATGCCACGAGCGCGTTCGGCATCCAAGCCGCGCGTCATATCTATGACGCGATCAGCGGTCGCTGTGTGATGAAGGACATCGTGCAGACGACCGAGCTCGAGTTCCTCCACCTCATCCCATCGGGGCGCGACCTCTACGGCGCGGAGGTCGAGCTCGCGCCGCTCGCGAATCGCGAGCGGCAGCTCGATCGGGCGCTCGCGGATCTGCGCCAGGACTACGAGCTCGCGTTCATCGACTGTCCGCCTTCGCTCGGCCTCTTGACGCTCAACGCGCTCTGCGTCGCAACGCGCGTCATCATCCCCCTGCAATGCGAGTACTACGCGCTCGAAGGCCTCGCGGGCCTGCTCGAGACCATCGGCCTCGTGCGCGAGCAGATCAACCCGGAGCTGGGCCTCGAAGGCATCGCGCTCACGATGGTCGACCAGCGCAACAACTTGAGCCGCCAGGTCGCGAACGAGGTGCGCGAGCACTTCGGTGTCGAGGTGTTCGAGACCGAGATCCCCCGGAACGTGCGGCTCAGCGAAGCGCCGAGCCACGGCAAGCCCGCGCTGCTCTACGACATCCACTCGCGCGGTGCGATCAGCTACCTGCGGCTCGCGAATGAGCTGCTGCGGCGCTACCCGCGGCCGCAGGGCTCGCTCGCGTCCGCCACCACTTCCGAGCGCGCGGCGCCGGAAAGGAGCCTCGATGACTAGCCAACACAAGGCGCTCGGGCGCGGCATCGGCGCGCTGATTCCCGGGGCGGTTTCCCCGAGCGCACAGCCGCCGTCCGCCGAGCGCGGCGCGCTCAAGATCCCGATCTCGTCGATCGAGCCCAATCCCGATCAGCCGCGACGCGTGTTCGATCCCGCGCAGCTCGATCGCATGGCCGAGTCGATCAAGCGACACGGCGTGCTGCAGCCCGTGGTCGTGCGCAAGGTCGGAAACCGCTACGAGCTGATCTGCGGCGAGCAGCGCTGGCGAGCCGCGCGCCTCGCACAGCTCGCGGCAATTCCCGCGGTGGTGGCCGACGTCGACGATCGAGACCGGCTCGAGCTCGCGCTGGTCGAGAACGTGCAGCGCGCGGACTTGAACCCGATCGAGCTCGCGCACGCATTCCAAGCGCTCTGCGAGGCCGGCGCGACCCAGGACGAAGTCGGCGCGCGCGTGAGCCTCGACCGCTCGACGGTCGCCAATCACCTGCGGCTGCTCGAGCTGCCGCGGGAGCTGCAGGCCGATGTCGAAGCGGGACGGCTCAGCATCGGCCACGCGAAGGCGCTCCTGTCGAGCAGCAACCCCGAGCGCCGCCGCCAGCTCCGCGACCGCATCGTTCGTGAGGGGCTATCCGTGCGCGCGACCGAGGCGCTCGCGCGGGACGCATCGAAGCCGAAGCGCCAGCTCACCGCGGCTCGCCGCCCCGCCGCAGACCCCAACCGCCAGATGCTCGTCGATTCGCTGCGCCGGCGGCTCCAGACGAGCGTGCGGATCGTCGGCGACGATGCGCGCGGACGGTTCGAGATCGAATACTTCGGCGCCGAGGATCTCGGGCGGATCGCGAGCCTGCTGCTCGGCGATGCCTGAGCGCGACCTCGAGCCGGGCGGTCGACCCCTTCCACCCGCGCACTGCGCGGTCAAGGCGGGCGCGCGCTTCGACGGCGTCGTCGCGCTGCGCGGCTCCGGTCGCCTCGACGGCTGCGTGCGAGGCGAGGTGATCGGCGGCGAACGGCTCTGGATCGGAACGGGCGCGCAGGTCGAGGCGCGAATCGCCGCGCCCGAGATCGTGATCGCGGGCGAATTCAGCGGCGAGGCCCGGGCGCGCGATCGGATCGAGCTGCTCGGCAGCGCGCGCGTGCGCGCGACGCTCGAGACGCCGAGGCTGCTGCTCGCCGAGGGAGCATTCTTCGAAGGCCACTGCAGCACCCGAGGCGAGCGCGGCGCGCCGCGCGAGCCCTGAGTCGACGGTCGAGCGGCCCGGCGGCGATGGGGCTCCGGATCGGTCGCCGCGCAGCTCCCCGCTCGGCTTGAAGTTCGCGCCGGCTATGTAAGACTTCCGCCCCTTGACCACCGGCGGGGCGCCCCAGCGCGCAGGCCGCCGCGAGTCGCGGCGTTCGAGCTTCGCGGGTTGCGCCGCGCTCGTCGTCGTTCGAGCCGATCGGGTCCGCGCCCCGAGCCCGTGATTCGACGCCCGGTCGGTCGCACGGGGCGAACCGGGTGAAGACATCGCAATCCGGATGACCGGCCCGATGCACAGTTCAGTCCGGAGCGAAGTCCATTGAGCGCCCGAAATCGAGCCAGCGTGAAGTGGTTTGGGGCTGCGGCGGGCGCCGCGTGCGCGCTGCTCGCGCAGGGCGCGAGCGCGAGCGAGGGCGGCCTCGAGCTGCTGCCCGATTTCCTCGGGAAGCTTCCGATCCTGATCGCGCTGTTCGCGCTGATGATCGCTCCCGCGAACGCCATCCTGTTCAAGCCGATCTTCCGCGTGCTCGACGAGCGCGCCGAGCGAACCGCGGGCGCGAGCCGGCGCGCCGAGAAGATCGCGAAGAGCACCGAGGAGACCCTCGTTCGCTACGAGAGCGCGGTGCGCGACGTGCGCACCGAAGCCGAGAACGCGCGCAAGCAGCGCGCCTCGAGCGCGCGCGGCGAGAGCTCGCGCCTCGCGCAGACCGCGCGCGCGGACGCCGAGCGCGAGCTCGAGCGCGCGCGCGACGAGCTCGCCGCGGCGCTCGAGAGCTCGCGGCGGATCCTGCGCGCCCAGGTCCAGGGCCTCGCCGACGAAGCTGCAGCGCGCGTGCTGGGACGCCCGCTATGAAGCGGCGATGCGCGTTCGCGTTTGCGCTGATCTGTCTCGCGAGCCCCGCGCTCGCGGCCCAGCCGTCCGATCGCGGCCTCGCGAGCCTGCTCTGGCCCGCCCTCAATCTCACGCTGTTGATTGCCGCGCTGGTCTTCTTCGCGCGCAAGCCGCTGCGCGCGTACTTCGCGGCTCGGCGCAGCGAGATCCAGGGCCGGCTGCAGAGCGCGTCGGACCAGCTCGCAGCGGCCGAGAGCGAGTACGCGCAGTGGCAGCGCCGGCTGATCGGGCTCGACGCGGAGCTCGAGGAGATCCGCCGCCACGCGCGCGAGCGGGCCGAGGCGGAGAGCGAGCGAATCCTCGCGGATGCGCGCGCGGCCGCCGAGCGGATCCGGCGCGATGCCGACGCGGCCGTCGCGTTGGAGCTGCGCCGCGCGCGGGAGATCCTCTGCGACGAGGCCACCGAGCTCGCGATCGAGCTCGCGCGCGAGCGCCTCGAGCGCGAGGTGACCGACGCCGATCGGGACCGCCTGCTCGACGAGTTCATCGACCTCGTCGGCGCAGCGCCCGGCGCGCGCGCTCGCGGTGGGGCCTAGCCGTGCAGAATCGCGCCGCCCATCGCTACGCACGAGCGCTGTTCGCGCTCGCGCGCGAGGAGCGCTCGGTCGACTCGATCCGCGCCGAGCTCGACGACATGGCGCGGCTGCTCGCCACGAACCCCGAGCTGCGGCAGCGGCTGTTTCAGCCGCTGCATCC
>DASPGF010000497.1:0-2457 GCA_035620755.1 Myxococcota bacterium | reverse complement strand
TACGCACTGAGCGACATTCGCGCGGAGCCGAGCGCGAGCTGGACGGCGTACCATCCGGGCGCGCGCCAGCGTGCTCAGAGCGCGTCGAGCAGCCCCGCGATCTCGGCGAGATCCGCGATCACGCGATCGGGCGCCGGGCCCGCGTAGCCGCGCAGCGCCGCCTGCGGATCGGCGACGCGCCGTGTGATCCACGCCGTCTTGATGCCGAGCGACGCCGCGCCGCAGACGTCCGCGCTCAAGCTGTCGCCGACGTGGAGCGCGTCTCCGGGCTCGACACCGAGCTTCGAAAGGACGGCCTCGAAGATCTCCGCGCGCGGCTTTCGGACGCCGATCGTCTCCGAGATCGCGAGCGCGTCGAAGTGCGCGCCGAGCCCCGATTCGCCGAGCAGCGCGAGCGGCATCGCGGCGTGGCTGAAGTTGGAGCACAAGCCGAGCGGCACACGGCGAGCGAGCTCGGCGAGCACGCGCGCGTGGTGCGCGGGAACGCTCGTGCGATCGCGGATCATCGCCATGTGGGTCGCGGTGAGCTCGGCGGCGAGCGACGGCGCGTCGATCGCGAGTCGATCGACCACGGCCTCGAAGCGCTCGCGGGTCGGCAGCTCGAGCCCGCGCGCGTGGCGGTTCTCGCGCAGCGTGCGGTCGATCTCCCCGAGCACCGCGGCGAACTCGTCGAAGCCGACGTCCGCGTGGCGCGAGGCGACCGCGTGCAGCGCTCCCGCCGTCGAGGGAACCGAGCGACCCCCGATCTCGACGCGCGGCAGCTCGTGCAGCGAGAGATCGATGAGCGTGTCGAACAGGTCGAACACGACCGCCCGGATGGCCATGCGACGCTCCTCTCGCGCGGGGGTCCGCAACCGTAGCGAATGGCGCGAGAGCGCGTGCGCTCAGTCGAGATCCGCTCCCTTGACGCGGATCTTGAGCGTCGGCAGCGAGACGACCTTGCCGAGCAGCGAGCCGATGAGCGTGCGCAGCTCGGGCGTGAGCCCCTCGATCTCGAGGTTCACGCACAGCGCGCGCTCGGCGCGCGGCTCCTCGAGCGTCCAGGCGTCCGCCGACTCCGTGCGCGGGGCCTTGCGGGGCGGCGGGGTCGCACCCTTCGCGACGGGCTGCGGCGCCGCACTCGCCGCGGGCGCGAGCGCCTCGGGTGTGAGCTCGACGGGCTCGCGATCGTCGTGGAGCCCGAAGCCGTCGAGCTCGAGATCGAGATCGCGTGGCGCGCGCGCCGCGTCGTCGCGCGCGTCGAGCCCGTACCCGAAATCTCCCGCGCGCCCGACCGCGAAGCCGTCGTCCGCGCCGTTGGACGCAGCCGCGACGCCGAGGATCGTCGCCTCGGGGTTGCCGCCGTGGTTGGCGGCCGGTGCGAAGCTCTTGAGCTGCGACGCGTACTCGAGCCGCGGTCCGAGCTTCGCGGGGTTGTCGGTGCTCTCGACGAACGCGATCTCGAGCTCGCCGATGCGGATCGCGTCCTGGCTCTTGAGCACGTGACTCTGCACCGCGCGGCCATTGACGAACGTGCTGCTCGAGTTGCTGAGGTTGTGGACGGAGAACTTGTTCGCCTCGCGCTGGATCACCGCGTGCCGCCGCGACACGTCGGCGTACTTCGCGTTCAGATCCGACTCCTGCGAGCGGCCGATCGTGAGCTCCTGGGTGTCGACGATCAGGATCCGGTCGGCAGCGCCCGGCTCGCGGATCCGGAAGTAGAAGTAAAGCTTCGACTGCGCGGGCGCATCGGCCATGCGAGATCCTCCGCTCGGCGCCGCAGCCGGAGGCCGCGCTTCGGCGGGCAGGTGGCTGCGGACGGCTCGCCGCATCATCGGCCAGCCGGCGCTCGCGATTGACCCCGGCGCGCGTCACCGCATCCGAAGGGCTCGGTGCGATCACTCGCGCGGCGCGTGTTGTTCAGGGTGCCGGGCTCTCCGCCATGCGCGGCAGTCCCGCGCGGATCCGCAGCGAGAACGCCGGGTCCGCATCCGCGGCGCGCGCGCGCTCGTTGATGCGACTCTTCGCCTTGAGCTCGGCGAACGGCATGCTTCGATCGAGCGCGCCGATCTCGTAGGCGAGCTCGTCGAGGCGGCCGTTGAGCAGCAGCCGCCAGCTCCACCACGAGCGGCGCTGGAAGCCGCTCGCGAGGCGCTGGATGGTCGTCGTGCAGTTGTCGGTGAGCGCGTTGTACCACTGCGGCCGCTCGTGCAGCCGGTTGATCGCCTCGAGATAGTTCAGCAGCAGCAGGCGCGCCCCTTCGGGCGGTGCGTCGAGCCGATACACGTAGACGTCCTCGCCGCGGAAGTTGGTGCGCAGCCGCACCACGTCTCGCTCGTCCGCGACCACGTAGAAGAGCTCGTACTGGCGGAAGAAGCCGCGCACCGCGGAGTAGCTCTCGCCGACCTCCTTGCGCGTCTCGATCGAGATCGCGAGATAGCGCCCGCCCTCGAACCCCCAGCTCATGATCGTGTGCGC
>DASPGF010000496.1:0-4645 GCA_035620755.1 Myxococcota bacterium | reverse complement strand
CTTCTTGCCGGGCTCGGGAATCAGCGCGCGCTCGACGAGCTCGAGCGAACGCTTGTCGACGAGCTGGATCGCCTCGCTGTTGGAATCGATCCAGAGATAGGGCGTGCCCGGATGCGTGCGCGTGAAGTAGCCCGAGCCGAGCAGCGGCAGCTCCGCGAGCAGCGCGAAGCGCCCGACGTCGACGATCGAGAGGCGCGGCACGCCCACGTGGTTGAAGGCCGCGAGCAGCGCGCCGTCGCGCTCGAAGAAGCTCGCGGAGAACAAGTGTGGCAGACCCTCGCACGCGAGCGTCGCGACCACGGCGTCGCGCTCGAAGTCGTAGAGCACGAGCCGGCTTCCCGCGCGCGAGCTCGCGACGAGTCGATTCGCGCCGGGTACGAAGACGAAGTCTTCGAAGGCTTCGGGGAGCGCAACGCGCTCGAGCTCGAGCTCGGGGTAGCGCAGGGAGTAGAGCTCGGGGACGTCGCGCAACGCCACCAGGAAGCGCCGATCGTCGGGAACGCGGTAGACGGCGCTCGGCTGTCCGGGAAGCGGAAAGCTCGCGAGCGGCCGCAGCTCGCCGTCGAGCACGACCAGCTCCTGCGGCAGCTGGTTCGCGGCTGCCACGAATCGGCCATCGCCGGAGATCGCGATGTTGCGCGTGTTGACGCCGACCTTCGCGCGCGCGCGAACCGCGCCTCGCACCAGATCGTAGTCGACGAGCGTGCCGTCCCGCGTTGCGACGAGCGCGCGCTGCAGCTCGCGATCGAACTTGATTCCACCGTGCACGTTGCCCACCTCGAATCGATCGAGCTCGAGCAGGCTTCGGCCGTCGAGAACGGATACCGCGCCGCGACCGCGCTCGACCACGAAGATCAGCTCGCCGCGATCGACATCGGAAGCCAGCGCAGCGCGCTGCGGCGGCTCCGCGACGCGGCTCGCGGCGATGTCCGAGAGCGACCAGCGGATCTCTCCGACCGGCTCGCGGAACCAGGACACGAGAACGCGCGCCTCGTCGGCGCGGAGCCGCGTCGAGAACCCGGGCATCTGGGTCGCGGGCAGGCCCTCGAGGATCGCTGCGACGAGCGCGTCGTCCGTCTTCTGCGCGAGCGTCTCGGCGAGCAGCGGCGGCGCGTAGCCACCGTAGCGCCGCGCGCCGTGACACGTCGCGCATTGGCTCGCATACACCGCCTCGATCTCGGAGCGCGCTGCGCGAGCCTGCTCGCTCCCGGTGGCGCGCGCCGCGTTGTCGCTCGCGCCCGCCGCGACGGGCGCGAGCGCGAGCGCCGCGGCGAATGCGCGCTGCAACCGGTGCATCGTTCACTCCGCTCGCATGCGGCGAATCTCCGCCATCGGGCGAGTCGGGTCAATGGGCGCAGCGCTACGCGGCGCCGGCGCGGTGCGGCCGGCCGCCCGTGGAGCGCAGCGAGTCGCGGCCCGTGCGCTCGGCGCGCTGCGCGCGTCGGTGCGAGGCGCGCGCGGCCGGGCGCGCGGCAACCGCTCGCACTCGCCCGGGAGGTGTGCGCGTGCTTCCGGTGAGCGAGCTGATCGCAGTCGCCCTCGGCCGCTCCGAGGCAAGCGCGCTCGGCGCTCGCGCGCCCGCGCGCTTCGCGCAGGTGGCGCGCAACGCCCCAGTCGTGATCTGGAACGTCTGCATGCATTGCAACATGCGCTGCCCGCACTGCTATGCGGCGGCGATCGCCGTGCCCTCCCCGACGGATCTGAGCCCGGCGGAGGGGATCGACCTGCTCGACCAGCTCGCGGCGGCAGGGGTTCGCGTCGTGATCTTCAGCGGCGGCGAGCCCCTGCTGCGCGGCGACCTGTTCGACCTGCTCGCGCACGCGAAGCGCGTCGGCATCAGCCCGCAGCTCTCGACGAATGGAGTCCTGATCGACGAGCGCATCGCGACCCGACTCGCCGAGGTCGGCGTGGCCTACGTGGGCGTGAGCATCGACGGCATCGAGCGCTTCAACGACGCCTATCGCGGCATGCGCGGCGGCTTCGAGGCCGCGCTGCGCGGGCTGCGCAACGCGAAGGGCGCGGGCATGAAGACCGGTCTGCGCATGACACTCACGCGGCGCAACCTCGACCAGCTCGACGCGATGCTCGGCGTCGCGCGGAGCGCGCGGGTGGATCGATTCTACCTGTCGCATCTCGTCTACTCGGGGCGCGGCTACAAGGTCGCGAGCGACGACCTCACGCGCGCGCAGCTGCGCGCCGCGCTGAGCTGGCTGTTCGAGCGCGCCGAGGCGCTGCTCGACGTCGAGCCGGCGCTTCGAATCGTCACGGGCTCGAACGACTCCGACGGCGTGTTCCTGCTGCGCTGGATCCGCGGGCGCCACGGCGATGCTTCGGCAGCGGACGTGCGCGAGCTGCTGCTGCAGCGCGGTGGCAACTCCGCGGGCGAGCGCATCCTCAACATCGACTCGCGCGGGCGCGTGCACCCGGACCAGTTCTGGCGCGCCGCACTGCTCGGGGACATCCGCAAGCAGCCGTTCGCGGAAATCCTCCGGCACCCGCTGCGCGATCAGCTCGCGCGGCGGCTCGACTACCTCGAGGGGCGCTGCGGCCGCTGCGCGGAGCGCGCGATCTGCCGCGGCTCGCACCGCGAGCGCGCGCTCGCGTTCTTCCGCAACGCATGGGCGTCCGATCCCGCGTGCGCGATGGAGGACGAAGAGATCGGAGTCGGCCGGCCAGCGGCGTCGGAGGATGCGAAGCGCCGCGCGGCCCAACCGGCTGCGGAGGAGGTGCGCGCGCGATGACGACGCAGAGGCGCAGCGCGTGGCACGCGGCGACAGCCGCGACTCGGAGCGCAGCGCGATTCGGAACGCGGCTCGGCACGCGGCGCGCAATGCGGCTCGGCACGCGGCGCGCAATGCGGCTCGGCGCGCGGTGCGCGATTCGGCTCGGCGCGCGGCGCGCAGCGACGCTCGGAGCGGTGCTCGCGGTCGCCGCGCTCGCGGCCTTGGCCGCGCACGCGGGCGGCATCGGCTCGCGCGTGTTCGTCGTCGAGCGGGAATCGGGAAGCCTCGCGGTCTACGACTTCGTCGAGCGCGAGCTGCGCGAGCAGCGGATCGCGGGGCTCGGCGACCTGCGACACGCCACGATGATCTTCTCGCCCGATCTGCGCTACGGCTACCTCGCGACGCGCAGCGGCCAGCTCAGCCGCATCGACCTCGCGACGCTCGAGCGCAGCGGCACCGCCTTCACCTCCGAGAGCTCGATCGACAACGCGATCAGCCAGGACGGCCGCAGCATCGCGGTCGCCGAGTACGTGCCGGGCGGTCTCACGCTGCTCGACGCCGAGAGCCTCGAAGTGCTCAAGCGGCATCCCGCGCGCTTCGAGATCGACGGTGCGAGCGCGACCTCGCGCGTGACGGGCGTCGTCGACGCGCCGGGCAACCGCTTCGTGTGCGTGCTGATCGAGGCCGCCGAGATCTGGATCGTGGATGCTTCGCGACCCGACTTCCCGATCCGCCACCGCATCAAGACATCCCAGGGCAGCCCCTACGACGCGATGATCACCCCGGATGGCCGCTACTACGTCGTCGGCCACCTGCAATCCGACCGCGTCTCGGTGCTCGACCTCGCGCGGCCCGAGGCGGGGGTCCGCGAGGTGTCGCTGCGCGACCCCGCGCGCGACTACGACAAGGCGATGCCCGTCAAGCTGCCCCACCTCGCGTCGTGGGCGGTCGCGGGCAGCTGGATCTTCGTGCCGCTCGTCGGAGAGGATCGCCTCGCCGTGCTCGACCGCGCGAGCTTCGGGTTCGCGCGCTCGATCCCGCTGCGCGGCCATCCCGTCTACGCGGTTCGCTCGCCGACCGAGCGCGAGGTCTGGGTGAGCTTCTCGGGCGAGGCCGACGATGCGTACGTGCAGGTGATCGACGTCGAGCAGCTCGCCGTGACGGACACGCTGCGCCTCGGCCGGCGCATCTACCACATGGACTTCACGCCGCGCGGCGCGCACGTGCTCGTGAGCGCGAACGCGGACGGCAAGCTGCTGCTCGTCGACGCCGCGACGCGCGAGGTCGAGCACGAGGTCGAGCTCGCATCGCCGTCGGGAATCTTCGGCGCCTGGCGCGCGTTTCGCATCGGGCTCTGACGTGGTCCGCTGGGCAGGGGAGGTGATCGCGCAATGACGCTGTCGACCGAAGAGCGCAAGGCGCTGATCCGCAGCATCCAGGCCGACGTGCCGCTCGTGCGGCGCCCGTTCGCGGCGCTCGGCGACGCGCTCGGCGCGAGCGAGGCATCGGTGATCGAGACGCTGCGCGAGCTGCAGCGCGAGCAGATCCTGCGCGAGATCTCCGCGGTGCTCGAGGGCGAGCGGCTCGGCTACCGCAGCGCGCTCGCTGCGGGCTCGATCCCTGCCGAGCGCGTCGAAGCGGTCGCGGCCATCGTGAGCGAGCACCCGACCGTGAGCCACAACTACCTGCGAAACCACCTGCTGAATCTCTGGTTCACGATCGCCGTGCCGCGCGGGATGCCGCTCGAGCGCACCCTCGAGCTGCTCGCGAAGGAGGGCGGCGTCGACGGATTCCACGCGCTGTGCCGAACGCACGTATTCAAGATCGGCGTGAACTTCGACCCCGACAGCCTGGAAAACCGCACGGCGGTCGGTGCGAGAGCCGCAGCTGCAGTGCCCGGTGCGACCGCCACATCTGCGACG
>DASPGF010000495.1:0-2479 GCA_035620755.1 Myxococcota bacterium | reverse complement strand
CTCCGTCGGCGATCGCGACTACGTGCGCGGCTCGCTCGAGGCGCTCGGCTGCTCGCTTTTGTTCTGGGGTGTCGAGATGAAGCCCGGCTTTCCGATCGCGTTCGGGCACTTCGATGCGCGCAGCGGGCCGCTCGTGTTCGGGCTGCCGGGCAATCCGGTGTCGGCGATGGTGTGCTTCGAGCAGTTCGCGCGGCCCGCGCTGCGCAAGATGGCGGGGCAGCGCGCGCTGTTCCGGCCGACGGTGCGCGCGCGGCTCGCCGAGAAGCTCGAGAAGGAGCCGGGCCGGCTGCACTTCGTGCGCGTCGAGCTCGAGCGCGAGGGCGACGAGATCGTCGCGCGCAGCACCGGCAGCCAGAGCTCGGGCGTGCTTCGCTCGATGCTGCGCGCGCGAGGCCTGCTGATCTTTCCCGCGGCGCGTCGCGAGCTGCGCGCGGGAGAGCACGCGAGCGTGCAGCTGCTCGACGAGGACTTTCTCGCCTCGACTACACCCGCTTTCGAGTGAGCGTGCGAGAGCGCGCGAGCGCGGCGAGCGCGAGCGCGCCGGCCGACAGCATCAGCCGCGCGTTCGGCTCGGGCACCGGAATCGCCGCGAGCCCGCCGGGCGTGTAGTCGTCGATGCCGATCGCCGGCAGCGACTCGAGCGTCGTCGCGTTGATCGAGTTGTACAGCGTGAGCGGCAGGACCGAGTGGCTGCCGACGAGGTAGAGCCGACCCGTCTCCTCGGAGAACGCGAGGCTCGAGGATCGACGCAGCACGCTCACGCTCGGCACCGAGGTCATGAAGCAGAGGCTCGGGCACGCGAGATCGATCTCGTAGAGCCCCGTTCCCGCGAACCCCGAGGCGTAGAGCTTGTCGTTGATGCTGTCGTAGGCCAGCCCCCGGAAGCCCCCCGTCACGCCGTAGTAGAGCCCGCCGAGATCGTTGACCGATGCGTCATCGGGGTCGATCTCGAACAGGTCCTCGAAGCTGCCCACGCGGTCGAGCGCGAGCAGGCGGTCGTCGCTCTCCGCGTCCGTGTCGCCGGGATCGAATGCGAGCGCGATCACCTGCTCCTTGCCCGAGAGCGTACCGATCGTCGACACGCGCGCGCCGGTCGCCGGGTCGAGGGTGATGAGCTCGTCGTCGCCCGCAAGCGGATTGATGGCATAGAGAACACCGCGTAGTGTCGCGTATTCGAGACCAGTGGGCGCGGTGCCGCTCTCGAATGCGCCGAGCTCGACCCAACCACCCGGGAGGCCGCTCAGCAGCAGCGCGTCGTCGGGGGTCGCGCCTTCGGCGGCCTCGGGCCCGCCCGCCGCGAGCAACGCTACCGCAGCGTCGGAGTCGAGCTCGCCGCACAGCCCGCCGGAGCATTGGCCCGTCACGCTGCCCTCGGTGCAGCTCGTGCCATCGCTCTCGACGCCGCCGCTGCCGTCGTGACACGCGCAGCTGCCGCCGCTGCCGGTGCGCCCGTTGTCGAACGCCGTGCACTCGCTCGCGCCGAGGCAGCCGCCGCCCGCCGTCGAGGTCATGAGCCAGCACTGCTCGCCGGGCGTGACGTGGGGGAGGCAGCTGTTGTGGCCGCGTTCGTGCGCGATGGTCTCGCCGAGCACGTCGTAGACCTCGTGCGCCTCCATCGTCACGATCAGCTTGAGGCCGGGATCGTCGTTGGAGTTGCCCGTGCAGGGCGCGAGCGTCCCGCAGCCGATCGCGGTCGAGGTCGGCCCGCCGCACCAGCCGAGGCTGTCGACGAGAAAGCCGGTGGAGCCGCTCGCGCCGACGATCGCGTCGAGCGCCGCCTGGTCGGCCGCGCTGTCGGGAACGTCGAGACCATCGCCGGGCGTGCCGAACGTGCCGATCGAGAGCGCGCTGATCACGTCGCAGCACGCGCTGTCCGCGGGCCCCTGGTAGCCCTCGACGAGCGCCGTCGCATCCTCGAGCGCCTCTTCGAGAATCGCGGCGTAGAAGTCGAGATCGCGGCCCGCGCCCGCGTCGATCATGTCGACGTGCACGAGCCACTCGAGCTCGTGCAGGTTGGTGGTCGGCGCATCCGCACGCGCCGTGAGCGACGCGCCGAGCACGAGCGCCGCGCCGCACGCGGCGGCCGCCCAGATCGCGCGGCCTCGCACTCGCTGGGCGGCGCAGCTCGCGGAAGCCGCGTTCACGGCGCGGCCTCGCACTCGCTGCGCGGCGCAGCTCGCGGCAGCTGCGTTCACGGCGCGGCCTCGTACTCGCTGCGCAGCGCGGCCTCGGCGCCTTCGCGCGCGATGCGCTCGTGGAGGTGCAGCGCCTCGGCGCAGTGGCTCGCGAGCGCCGGGTCTTCGCGCGGATTCGCGCGCATCTCGCTCAACAGGCGCGCCGCAGCGGGCTGGCCGGACAGCGCGAGCCCGGTGATCACCGCCTGGCGCTGCATGCGCGCCACGCGCGCGGGATCGAGCTGCCGGAACGAGCGCCGCGGAGCCGCGCCGGAATCAGCCGCGGCGCGCATCAGCCATGCGAG
>DASPGF010000494.1:0-3501 GCA_035620755.1 Myxococcota bacterium | reverse complement strand
CTCGTCGCAGGGGGCGTGTTGGCGCCACAGGTCATCAGCAATCTGGCCGGCGTGGCGGGTGAGAGCGGCGCGGCGGATTCGCAGCCTTCCGTCGCACTCGATTTCAGCCGCCCGTTGATCGGCAAGCCGCCGCTGCTGCTGCCGCGCGATTACGAGGCGGGCTTCATGCCCGAGCTGCTCGACCTGCAGAACCTCTTCACCGCCTCGAGCCACGTACCGGAGCAGGTATCGCAGGACTACGCGCGCCTGCTGGGCTTCCCGCGCAGCCAGGGCGACGTCATCGTGATGGACGACGTCGATCGCGAGATCCAGGACGTGATCTTCAAGGATCCGGTGATGGTCGGCGCCGAGACCGCGTATCCGCGGCCGAACCCGGATCTGCTGCCGATCGGCGAGCCGCGGCCGCTCGGCGACGGGCTGCGCTTCGATGATCCGCAGGCGACGGGCGAAGGGCCGGTCGCGCCGATCCCCGAGCCCGCTACCGCGGCGCTGCTCGCGGGCGGCCTCGCGATCCTCGCGGCGCGACGCCGCTCGCGCTGACCCGCTTCACGATTCCCGTGGCGCCCGCGCGCGCCGGCTGCGACGCCGCTTCGCGGCGGCATCGAGCAGCCGGCCGAGGTACTGGCCGGTCTGGGATGCGGCCACCTCGGCGACGCGTTCCGGTGTTCCCTGCGCGACGATCTGGCCGCCGTCGGGGCCTCCGCCCGGGCCGAGGTCGACGATCCAATCGGCGGTCTTGATCACGTCGAGGTTGTGCTCGATCACGACGATGGTGTTGCCCGCGTCGACGAGGCGGCACAGCACCTCGAGCAGCTTGCGAACGTCGTCGAAGTGCAATCCCGTGGTCGGCTCGTCGAGCAGGTACAGCGTGCGCCCCGTGGAGCGCTTCGACAGCTCGCGCGCGAGCTTGATGCGCTGCGCCTCGCCGCCCGAGAGCGTGGGTGACGGCTGGCCGAGGTGGAGATACTCGAGCCCGACGTCGGTCAGCAGCGCCAGCGGCGCGGCGATGCTCGGATGCGCGGCGAACAGCTCGGCGGCCTCCGCGACCGTCAGCTCGAGCACGTCGGCGATCGACTTGCCCTTGTAGTCGACGCGCAGCGTGGCGTCGTTGAAGCGGCGGCCGCTGCACTCCTCGCACTTGACGTAGACGTCGGCGAGGAAGTGCATCTCGATCTTGCGCACCCCGTCCCCCTGGCACGCCTCGCAGCGGCCGCCCTTGACGTTGAACGAGAACCTCCCGGGCGGGTAGCCGTGGATGCGCGCCTCGGGAAGCTGCGCGAACAGCTTGCGGATCTCGTCGAAGACCTTGATGTAGGTCGCGGGGTTGCTGCGCGGCGTTCGACCGATCGGCTTCTGGTCGATGTTGATCACCTTGTCGAGCTGCTCGAGGCCGTGGATCTCGCGGTGCTGGCCCACGCGCTCGGTCGAGCTGTGGAAGCGGCGCGCGAGAGCCGGGTAGAGGATCTCGTTGACGAGCGTCGACTTGCCCGCGCCCGATACGCCGGTCACGGCGGTCAGCACGCCGAGCGGCAGCTCGACGTCGATGTCGCGCAGGTTGTTCTCGCAGGCGCCCGTGATCTTGATGCTGCCGACGGGCTCGCGACGGCGCGCGGGCGTCGCGATCTGCAGGCGCCCCGAGAGATAGGCGCCCGTGAGCGAGCGCGGATGCTTCTCGAGGCTCTTCGGCGTGCCCGCGTGCACGATGCGGCCGCCCGCGACGCCCGCGCCCGGCCCGAAGTCGATCACGTGGTCCGCGGCGCGAATCGTCTCCTCGTCGTGCTCGACCACCACCACGGTGTTTCCGATGTCGCGCATGCGCGTGAGCGTGTCGAGCAGGCGCCGGTTGTCGCGCTGGTGCAGTCCGATCGACGGCTCGTCGAGGATGTAGATCACGCCGGTGAGCTCCGAGCCGACCTGGCTCGCGAGCCGGATGCGCTGCGACTCGCCGCCCGAGAGCGAGGGCCCCGCCCGATCGAGCGAGAGGTAACCCAGGCCCACCGAGGACAGGAAGTCGAGACGGGCTCGCACCTCCTTCAAGACTTCTGCGGCGATCGTCGCCGCTGCGCCGCTGAGCTGCAGCTCGGCGAAGTGCTGCCGCGCGTCGTCGACGGTCATCGCGGAGATCTCGACGATCGTGCGGCTCTGCTTGCCGCGCCCGAGCCGAACGGCGGCGCTCTCGGGTCGCAGGCGATTCCCCCGACAGCTCGAGCAGCGCGCGTCGCCCATCCACTGCGCGTGCCAGCGCTTCGCGCTCTCGGTGCTCGCCTGGAGGAAGCGCCGCATCAAACGCGGGATCGCGCCCTCCCAGCTCATCTCGAAGCTGCCCGCGCCGCTCTCGTCCTCCCACTCGATGGTGTATTCGCGATCGCCCGAGCCGTGGAGCAGCACGTCGCGCTGGCGCTTGGGCAGCTCGCGCCAGGGCCGATCCATGTCCACGCCGAGCGCATCGCAGATCTCGGCGCGATAGCCCGTCGTCCAGTTGCTCTTCTCCGAGACGTTGGGCCCCCACGGCTTGATCGCGCCCTCGTCGATCGACAGCGACTCGTCGGGGACCACCAGGCGCGGGTCGATCTCCATGCGCGTGCCGAGCCCGTTGCAGTCGACGCACATGCCCTGCGGGCTGTTGAACGAGAAGCCCTGGGGCGTGAGCTCGGGAAAGGAGATGCCGCAATCGGGGCACGCCATCTTCTCCGAGAACACGCGATCGGGCTCGCCGGGAACCGACGCGATCAGCACGCCCTGCCCGGTGCGCAGCGCGGTCTCGACCGAGCCCGTGACGCGCGAGCTGATGCCGCGTTTGACGACGATGCGGTCGACGACGACCTCGATGGTGTGCTTGCGGCGCTTGTCGAGCGCGTGCAGCTCCTCGCTGAGCGTCACCTCACCATCGACGCGCAGCCGCACGAAGCCCGCGCGGCGCGTCTCGGCGAGCAGCTCGCGATGCTCCCCTTTGCGGTTGACGAGCAGCGGCGCGAGGATCAACAGCTGGGTTCCCTCGGCGGCGGAGAGCAGCTCGGCCGCGATCTGCTGCGCGGTCTGGCTGCGCACCGGCCGATCGCAGCGGTGACAGTGCTGGACGCCCACGCGCGCGAAGAGCACGCGCAGGTAGTCGGAGATCTCGGTGATCGTTCCGACGGTGGATCGCGGATTGCTGCCCGTGGTCTTCTGCTCGATCGAGATGGTCGGCGACAGGCCTCGGATCGAGTCGTACTTGGGCTTCTCCATCTGCCCGAGGAACTGCCGCGCGTACGCCGAGAGCGACTCCACGTAGCGCCGCTGGCCGTCCGCATAGAGCGTGTCGAAGGCGAGGGAAGATTTCCCGGAGCCCGAGACGCCCGTGAGCACGACGAGCTTCTTCTTCGGGATCTTGACGTCGATCGAGCGGAGGTTGTGCTCTCGCGCTCCGCGTATCAGGACGTGGGAGAGTTCCATGGGGCGCGTCATGATAGTGCAAATGAGCACGCAGGCGGCGCCCGAGGATCGCGCTGATCCAGCACGCCC
>DASPGF010000493.1:0-3753 GCA_035620755.1 Myxococcota bacterium | reverse complement strand
GCGCCCCGCCTCCACGGCCGCGCGGAACTCGCTGTACGGCATCTCGGGCGCATCGATGCCCGAGAAGAAGATCCACTGCAGCGCGAGCATGCCGCCGATCAGCGCGAGGTAGTAGGCGAGCGAGAAGCGCGCGCGCGGCTTGAGGTCGCGCAGCGGCGGCCGGCGCGGAGGGCGCGCGGGATCGGTGTCGGAGTAGCCGCGCGGCGCGCGGCGCGGCTCGGGCTTGGGGGAATGGGGCGGCATCGGGTCCGGCTCTGCGGGTTCGTGTGATCGCTACGGGGCTAGCGTAGAGCCCGCGCCGACCGCGGAAAAGGCCCGCCCGAGCGGGCACTCCGAGCGACCGCGGCCGCCGCAGCCGCGAGCGCGGCTCGTCGCCGGGCGCTCACGGCTTCCCGATGCTGCGGAGGTACCAGCGCTGGATCTCCTCCACCTCCGATTCCTGCGCGAGCAGCACGCCGTGCCGATGCGCGCGCGAAACCACGCCGCGCTGCACCGCCTCGCAGACGCGCCAATCCTGATCGCCGAGCCGCTGCATGAAGTCGACCGCATCGCTCGGATCGAAATCGCCGCGCTCGAGCAACGCCGAATCGAACAGCCACTCCGACTGGATTCGCGTGCGCGTCGGGCTCAGCGGCCAGAGCGAGCGCGCACACACGTAGTCGGGAAACAGGTAGAGCAGCAGATTCGGCAGCACGAGCTCGGCGTGGTAGCGCTGTTGCGGACGCTCGCGCAGGCCGGCGAAGATCGGCCGCTGCGTCGTGCCGCTCAGCGTCGCCGTGACCGCGCCTTCGCGAAATTCGGGCGGCTGCGAGCCGGCGGTATCCACCTCGCCCGTGCGATAGAGCGGCACCAGGTCGACGAGCTCGGGATGCACACCGGGGCAGTGGTAACACTCCATGAAGTTCTCGACGAGGATCTTCCAGTTCGCCTCGACCACGCACTCGGCCCGCGCTCCGACGCGCAGCGACGCGAGCGGGTGCGCGCTCGCGCGCTCGGGCAGCGCGCCGAGCGCCGCGAGGAGCGGCTCGCCGCTCGCGTCGAAGCGGAGGAACACGAAACCCTGCCAGCAGTCGAGCGCCAGCGGGTAGAGCGAGAAGCGCCGTTTCTCGAGAGGCTGCGAATCATGCAGGTTCGGAACCGCGCGCAGCGCGCCGTCGAGCGCGTAGCTCCAGGCGTGGTAGCGACAGCGGATCGCGCCCGCGAAGTGCCCAGCGCTCTCGTCGCAGAGCCTCGCCCCGCGGTGCCGGCAGACGTTGTGAAACGCGCGCAGCTGCGCATCCCGGCCGCGCACGACGAGCGCGCTCTCGCGGCCGACGTCGAAGCGGAAGAAATCACCTGCCTTCGCGGCCGCCTCCGCGCGCCCGGCGAGCAGCCAGGAGCGGAAGAAGATCCGCTCGAGCTCGCGCTCGAGGAGCTCCGGATCGCGGTAGTAGCGGCCCGCGAGCGTCGGCTTGAGCTCGCCGCTCATGCGGTCGTCCCGCTCCGCGACGATTCCGCGCGGAGCGCTAGAGATCGCGGCGCAGGCATGTGAGGCGCGCGCGGCGCGCGGAATCGTAGTCGCGCCACTTCTCCCGCGGGAGCTCGTCGGCGGCGGCGCGCCTGAACCCCTGGCGCTCGAAGAACGCGACCACGCGAGGCGAGGTCGTACACGAAAACACGTATCGACATCCCTGCCCCACCGCTCGTTGCGCGGCGAAGCGAACCAGGTGCGACCCGACGCCTTCGCCCACGAAGCGCGTGAGCGTGTAGAGCGACGCGATCTCGGCCGCTCGCGCTTCGCGGTACGGCAGCAGCGCGCCGAGCCCCGCGAGGTGGTTGCCTCCGATGAAGGCTCCGAATGCGCTGTCGAGGATGCGCTCGACCTGCTCCGGCGTGCGCGGCGCGAGGTACCCCTCCGCGATGCCGCGCTCGATCAGATCCGCGGCCGCGTCGAAATCGTCGAGGCCCAGCGCGCGCACGGATACGTAGCCTTCGCGCGTGAACAGCGTGCCCGATCCCGCGTAGGTGAACAGCTCGTCGCCGACGCCGTCGAGCGTGCACAGGTTCACCGCGTCGACACCCGCGCTCAACATCGCCTCGACGTGCACGAGGATCTCGCTCGAACGGCAGTCGGGCTCGAGCTCGGCGATGCGCTCGCGCAGCGCCTCGGAATCGACGAACGAATCGCGCGCGCCGTCGGTCCGGGTCAGGCCGCCCGCCGCATCCACCCAGACGAGCTTGCGAATGCCGAGCGCGAGCACGATCTGGCGGCACGAAGCGCCGAAGCTGCGCTGATCGTCCGCCACGATGCCGACGCGCAGGTTGCGGCCCAGCGTGCGCCAGACGCGGCCCGCGAGCGTGTCGAGATCCTGCGCGCTCAGCGCCGGAACGCCCGCGAGCGGCTCGAGCACGGCCGCGCAATCCGAGACGAGGATCACCCGTGTGCGATTCGCTTCGAGGTCCTTGAGCACCGGCTCGATCGGCGCCGCGTTGCCGAGCAGCTGCGAAGGGGCCGCGATCGCGAGCGTGCGGTCGCGCAGCTCGCTGAGATAGAAGCCCTTCTCGCTGAAGGGCGCGATCCGGTTCTGGTTTGCGTTGCTCGCCTGCTGCGCCACGGCGCGCACAGTGTTGCGAAGCTCGGCCGCCCCCGCCGCGCAGCGATGCGCAGCTCGCCGCGGGAACCGAGCGAAGTGCAAAGCCGATCGGCCGCGCGAAGCGCCTCGCGCCGCGCGCCCCGTGCTCCGGAACCGGCCCGCGCCGGCCGATAGAGTCAGGTGGGTCGATTCAGCCCCGCCAGATTCCAGGAACCCTCGAGAATTCACCGCGTTTGCCGCCTCGGAGGCGCAGCGCGATGGAGAAAACGGAAATTAGTTGTGGAAATTTTGCGCCAAAGGATCCATAATGTCGGGCTGATTGGTTGCCCCCCAGCACAACAAGCGATCGGCGACCGGCGGACCGGCAGCGGCATGGGCGATACGCGTGGGCACCTCCAGCGCGCGGCACGCCGGCCCGGCCCAGCGGAGTGGCGTTCCCGCTTCGCGGGTCGAGCCGAACCGCTTCGTGATCCGGTGAGTTGCTGAGATAGATGAAACCAGATTGCTCCGAGCGGAGTCCGACCGAGCGGACCGAGCGGGTTGGAAGCGCGTTGGAGAATCGGGGGTCGATTCGTGAAGCTGCAGGATAAGAAGAGCAAGGCGTCGATCGAGGCCGCGGAAGCGCTGGCTGCTGCGGAATCGGCCCGCACCCATTCGCCGCGCGCGTCGGAGCGATCCGGCGCAGTGCGCGCGATCGCCGCGGACGAGCTCGATCCCGGGCGCGAACGGCGCCCGCTCGAGTCCTACTTCCAGGAGATCGGCGGCACGCGGACGCTTCGTCGCGAGGAAGAGGTGATCCTCGCCAAGGAGCTCGAGTCCGCGACCGCCGAGCTGCGCGATGCGCTCTACGCCATTCCGTGTTCGGCGCGACACGTGGTCGCGCGCAGGGATGCGCTGCGCGCGCTCTCGCACACCGGCGCCAAGCTCTCCGAATCGGCGGGCGACGAGGAGACGGGCGAGATCGCCGCGCGCGTCGAGAAGGCCGTCGGGCGCCTGCGGCGCGAGCTGCGCCGCCGCGACGCGCTCACCTCGCAGCGGAGCGCGCGGGCGGCCCAGCTCGCGCGTGTCGACCGCGCGATCGCGCGCGAGATGCACGCCGCGCAGCTCTCGCTCGCGATGCTCGCCGAGCTGCGAGAGCAGACGCGGCGCATGGCGCGCGAGCTGCGGCTCGGCCGCCGCA
>DASPGF010000492.1:0-3729 GCA_035620755.1 Myxococcota bacterium | reverse complement strand
GCGAGCTGGTCGGGGTTCATCTCGCCGAGGCCCTTGTAGCGCTGGATGGTGAGCCCCTTCTCCCCGAGCTTCAGCAGGAATTCGAGCAGGGCGACCGGGCTCGCGATCTCCTCGACCGGCGCGTCGCCCGGGCGGCCCACGCGGAACGGCCCCGCGCCCACCCGCGCGATCTCCGCGCCGAGCTCGGCGAGGCGCTGGTAGTCGGCGGAGCGGACGAACTCCGTGTCGAGCGCAGTCTGGTAGGCGACGCCCGCGCGCCGCGCGGACGCGACCAGCCGGAAGCCACCGTGCTCCGGATCGGGCGCGGTCGCCCACGCCATGGGCTCGAGATTCGGGTAGAAGAGCCGGAGCGTCTCGTCGATCGCGCGCGCGATGCGGCCGCGCAGCGCGGCCTCGTCGACGAAGTCGGCCTCGCGCGGCACTCCCGCGGCAACCGCCGCGTCGATCACGCGGCTGTCGAGCCGTCGCAGCTCGAGCCGCTCGAGCACGGCGCGATAGTCGCTCGCGCGCTGGAGCAGGCCGCGCAGCATCGCGCTGTCGAGCGCCGCCGCGCGGCCAGCGGGACTGACCTCGACGTTCTCGAGCGCGAGCTCGAGCAGGTGCTCCTCGAGGCTGCGCTCGTCCTTGATGTAGCGCTCGCTCTTGCCCTTCTTCACCTTGAACAGCGGCGGCTGCGCGATGTAGAGATAGCCCGCGTCGATCAGCTCCTTCATCTGCCGGAAGAAGAACGTCAGCAGCAGCGTGCGGATGTGGCTGCCGTCCACGTCCGCGTCGGTCATGATGATCACTTTGTGGTAGCGGGCCCTCGAGACATCGAAATCCGATCCGATCCCGCAACCGATCGCGCTGATCAGCGCCTGGATCTCCGCGCTCGACAGCATGCGGTCGAGCCGAGCGCGCTCGACGTTGAGGATCTTGCCGCGGATCGGCAGGATCGCCTGCGTCTCGCGCGAGCGTCCCTGCTTGGCGGTGCCGCCCGCCGAGTCGCCCTCGACGATGAACAGCTCGGCCTTCGCGGGCTCGCGCTCCTGGCAGTCCGCGAGCTTGCCCGGCAGGCTGTGGTCGGCGAGCGCGCCCTTGCGGCGCGCGAGGTCGCGCGCCTTGCGCGCGGCGAGCCGCGCGCGCGCCGCGTCCTGGACCTTCGACAGGATCTGCTTCGCGGTCACGGGGTTCTCTTCGAGGTAGTCCCCGAGCTTCTCGTAGACGATCGCCTCGACCAGCCCGCGCACGTCGCTCGTGCCGAGCTTGGTCTTGGTCTGCCCCTCGAATTCGGGCTGGGGCAGCTTCACGGAGATCACGGCGGTCAGCCCTTCGCGCGCGTCGTCGCCGCTGATCGCCTCGACGGCGTCCTTGCCGTTCTTCTTCTGGTTGCTCAGGTAGCGGTTGAGGGTGCGCGTGAGCGCCGTTCGAAACCCGATCAGGTGCGCGCCGCCTTCGACCGTGTTGATGTTGTTCGCGAACGAGAAGACGCTTTCGTTGTAGGTCTCGTTGTACTGGAGCGCGATCTCGATCTGCACCGGGACCTCGCCGTGGCTGCCCGTGAAGCTCCGCTCGCCCGCGACGAGGATCGGCGCGTGCAGCGGTGCACGCGTGCGATTGAGGTGCTCGACGAACGACGTGATGCCCCCTTCGTAGCGGAAGTCGTGGCTCTTCCCCGATCGCTCGTCGCTGATCTGGATGCGCAGACCCGCATTCAAGAACGAGAGCTCGCGCAGGCGCTGCGAGAGCACGTCGAACGAGAAGTCCGTGGTCTGGAAAATCGTGGCGTCGGGCGTGAACGTGACGCGCGTGCCCGTGTGCTCCGTGGTGCCGATCTCGTCGATGCCCGAGGTCGGCTGGCCGCGCTCGTAGGTCTGGCGCCAGACCTTGCCGTCGCGCCGGATCTCGAGCTCGAGCTGCTGGGAGAGCGCATTCACGACCGAGACGCCCACGCCGTGCAGGCCGCCCGAGACCTTGTAGGCCTCGGTGTCGAACTTCCCGCCCGCGTGCAGCGTGGTCATCACGACCTCGGCAGCGGGCCGCTTCTCGGTCGGGTGCATGTCGACCGGGATGCCGCGCCCGTTGTCGGTCACGGTCACGCTGTTCCCCTCGTGGATCGTGACCTGGATCTCGGTGCAGAATCCCGCGACCGCCTCATCGACGGAGTTGTCGACCACCTCGTAGACGAGGTGGTGCAGACCGTCGGGGCCCGTGGTCCCGATGTACATCGCCGGGCGCTTCCGGACCGGGTCGAGGCCCTCGAGCACCTCGATGGATCTGGCGTCGTACGCGCTCAAATGAGCTGTTCCTTGCGCGGGTGATCCTGCGCGGGGGCTGCACTGCGCGGCGCGTCGAGCGACGACTCGCCACCGTGGTGCGCGGAGCTTACAGAATGGCTAAGTCCGCGTAAAGGCTCGAAAACAGGCGAAAGATCCGCTCAGATCCGCATCGGCATCACGACCGCGAGCGCGTCATCATCGCCGGCCGGTGTCAGACGCGCGGGCGAGGTTGCGTCTTTGAAGCCGAGCGCGACCTCCTTGACCTTCACGCTGTTCAGCGCGTCGGCGAGATACCTCGCGTTGAATGCAACCGTGAGCGGATCACCCGCGTAGTCGACGTCGAGCTCGTCCTTCGCATCGCCCAGATCCGGGTTGTTGGAGCTCAGCCGCAGCTGCGCGTCGACGAGCTCGAGCTTCACTGCTCGACTGCGCTCCGCGGAGAGCAGCGAGACGCGGCGCAGCGCGCGCGACAACGCCTCGACGGGGACGATCAGGTTGATCGACGTCTCGCGCGGGATCACCTGCTGGTAGTTCGGAAACTCGCCCTCGATCAGCCGCATCACGAGCGTGACGTCGTCCTTCCGCACCAGCGCGCTGTTGCCTTCGAAGCCGAGCTGGATCTCGTCGCTGTCTTCCTCGTCCAGCAAGCGCTTGAGCTCGGCGAGGCCCTTGCGCGGGATGATCACGCCTGACTCGAGTCCATCGATTCGACCCCCGAGCACGCGATCGACGACCGCGAGGCGGTGTCCGTCGGTGGCGACCATTCTCGCCTTTCCCGAGTCTGCGAGCTGCTCGAAGTACACACCGTTCAGGTTGTAGCGCGTCTCGTCGGCGGACGCGGCGTACATCGTGCGTTCGATCATCTCCGAGAGCAGGATCGCCTGGATCGGGCTCGTCTTGCCCGATCCGAAGTTTGGCAGCGTGGGATACTCATCCGCCGCATTCCCAGCGAGCACGAATCGAGCGCGGTCGCACGCAATCTGGAGATACGCGTTCTGCATCACCTCGAGCGAGACCGGCTCATCCGGAAGCTCGCGCACGATCTCATAGAACTTCTTCGCGGAAACGGTGGTCTTCCCGCCGGCTTTCACTTCAGCGGGATGCGAGCTGCGGATGCCGACTTCGAGATCGGTGGCGCACAGCGTGAGCTGCTTGGTCTTCTTGTCGGTCGCGTCGAGCAGCACGTTCGCGAGAATTGGCATGGTGTTGCGCTTCTCGACGATCGACTGGATTCGCGTCAGACCCTTCTGGAGCTCGTTCTTCGATATCGCGAGTTTCATTCAATTCCCCGTCACTTCGCCGCCGATTCCCCGTCGTGGATCACCCTGAATCGTATCGCGCAAATCCATCCTCACATCCTAGTCATACTGGAAAGACATTTTCTCCAATGATAATAGGACTCGCGAAAACTCGACAAAAGCCATGAAACCGCTTGGGTCGCGAAACGATCTTCCAGTTGCGGAGAGGCGAG
>DASPGF010000491.1:0-2126 GCA_035620755.1 Myxococcota bacterium | reverse complement strand
TCGACGACCTCGCGCGAAAAGCGCAGGCGCTGCAGGATCGCGCGCGCGCGCGCGCCGCGCAGCCAGCCCGCGAGCCGTAGGCCGAGATCGCGTGGCAGCCGCTCGACGAGCGCGCCCGCGTCGGGCGCGCTCCCGGGTGCGATCCGCTGCGCGATTCCGCTGCGCTCGAGCCGCTCGAGCGCGCGCGCCGCGCCCGGTGCGAGCAGCAGCTTCACGAGCTCGCGTCGCACGGGCTCACGCGCGATCGCCGCGAGCGCTGGCGCAGCGTTCGCGAGCGCGGCCTCGAGCTCGGCATCGAGCTGCCAGCCGCGCGTTGCCGCGAGGCGGATTGCGCGCAACGCGCGGATCGGGTCCTCCGCGAGCCGATCGCGCGCGCGGTGGACCGCGCGGATCAACGCGCAGGCGAGGTCGCGCCGCCCTCCGTGGGGGTCGAGCCACTTCTGCTGCACGACATCGTAGGCGATCGCGTTGATCGTGAAGTCGCGTTGCGCGAGCTCGCGCTCGATCGCGCGATTCGCGGGAAGCGACGTGACGTCCACGCAGACGGTCTGGCGCGGAATCATCACGGTCGCGCGGCGCACGCCGATCAGCACGCCTTCTGGAAACCATCCGAGGAGCTCGCGCAGCGGCGCATCCGTCGACACTTCGATGCGATCGGGCTCGACGCCGTAGAGCAGGTCGCGCAGGCCCGGTCCGACGAGGATCGCCGTGCGCCCGCCCGCCGCGAGCCTCAGGCTGATCGACTGGAGCGCGGGCGGGAGCGCGAGGTCGTTCATCTGCGCAATGTAGCCCGCTCGCGCGAGCCGCGATCGCGCTGGGCTATGGTGCGGCTCGCATGGCTGCTCGCGATCGCATCCCCGCGTACCTCGTCACGCCTGCTTCGGGTGCAGGTCGTGGAATCGTCGTCATCCACGACGCGTGGGGCTTGGGCGACTTCGTGCGCGACGGCTGCGACCGGCTCGCGCGGGAGGGCTTCGTCGCGCTCGCACCGGATCTGCTGCGCGGCTGCGAGCCGCGCGACCTCGCGGCTGCCGAGAAGCTCGCCGCGGAGCTCGACGCCGACGCGGTGGTGGCAGGGCTCGAGTCCGCGATCGCGGAGCTCTACAACCAGCCCGAGACCGTGGGGCCGAGCATCGGCGCGCTCGGATTCGGGCTCGGCGGCTCGCTCGCGTTGCTGCTCGCCGCGCGCCAGCGGCGCATCGGCGCGGTGGTCGACATCGGCGGACCCGGGCTCGAGCGCGAGCTCGAAAGCGAGCTCGCGCGCGTCCGGGCTCCCGTGATGGCGGTGCTCGCGGGCGACTCCGCAACGCCCGGCGCGGCCTCCGCGGCCGAGCGACTGCGCGCCGGGCTCGCGAGCGCGGGCGTGCGCGCGAGCGTCGAGCTGCGCGCGGGCGTGGGCGACGGCTACATGGACGACACCCGCCTCGACGCCTACGACGCCGCGGCCGCGGCCGAGACCTGGGGAGCGCTGCTCGCCTTCTTCCGATCCGAGCTCGCCTGAGCTCGCGGGCGGCTGCCGCGCGGCGCGAGGGCTGCGCGCGCGGCTGCGCAGCTCGTGCGCAGCCGCCCCGCAACTCCAGCCGCTGGGTGCCCGCTGCGCCGCGCTCGCGCGCAAGTCGGGCTCTGGATCGGCCGATCTATGGCTCCGGCGGACCGGGTCGTCGATCCGGCTCCGAGTGTGGTGCTGCGTCCACCGGGAGTGGTGCACGTGTCGCTCGCCCAGAAGACGGCGCTGATCGTCGTGCTGTACGCGATCGCCAACGTCGCGATCGGCTACTCGATCCACCGCAACGTGGTGGCGCCGGAGTTCGCCGACCTCGAGCAGCGCGAGGTCGCGAAGAACATGCAGCGCGCGTTCGAGGCGATCCAGCGCGAGGCCGCGTTCCTCGACGTCCTCGCGCACGACGTCGCGAGCTGGGACGCGACCTACGAATTCGCAGAGACGCACGACCGCGAGTTCTATGCGCTCAACTTGAGCCCCGCGGCGCTCAAGACCTCTGCGCTCGATTGGGCGATCGCGGTCGACGCAGCGGGCGAGCTGATCTCGGGCCCGATTCGGGACATCCGGACCGGCGAGAAGCTCGCGATCGACGAGCTTTCGGCGCGGTCGTGGAGTCGTGCGCATC
>DASPGF010000490.1:0-2958 GCA_035620755.1 Myxococcota bacterium | reverse complement strand
CGCGAAGATCTCGATCGTCGCCTTGTCGGTCTCGAGCTCGACGAGCGGCTCGTCGACGCCCACCGCGTCGCCGGGCTGCTTGCGCCACGCCGCGATCGTGCCCTCGCTGATCGACTCGCCGAGCTCCGGGACCACGATGTCGACCGCCATACGCTCCCCTGTTTACCTCTCCCCGCTGCCGCCGCCTCTGCGCTTCCCGCTGCCGCGGCCTCTGCGCTTCCCGCTGCCGGGACCTCTGCGCTTCCGTCTCCCTCCGCGATTCGCGCGCCTCAGCCGCGTCGAGCGGGTGCGCGCTCGCCGCTCGCCGTGCGCGCGATGGCTTTGCGGCTGCCAATCCGGCCCACGGCCGTGAGCCCCACGCTCAGCGCTTCGTCGATCAGCGCGCGCTGCTCGCGCTCGTGGCGATCGATGAAGCCCGTTGCAGGAGAGGCCGCGGTCGGACGCCCCGCATAGCGCACGACGGGATTGCCGAATCCCATCTCGGTGGCGATCTCCTCGATCAGCTCGGAGACGAACGCCCACGCGCCCATGTTGCGCGGCTCCTCCTGGCACCAGACGAGATGACAGTGCCGATAGCGCTGCATCTCGTCCATCAGCGCATCGCTCGGGAATGGGTAGAGCTGCTCGATGCGCAGCAGATGCACGTCGCGGATCGCGCGCCGCTCGCGCTCCTCGAGCAGGTCGTAGTAGAGCTTGCCGCTGCAGAGCACGAGCTGGCGCGCCTGCTCGGGCTCGCTCGGCAACGCGTCGCAGTGCAGCACGCGGTGGAAGTGCGTCCCCTGCGCCATCGCCGCGAGCGGCGACACCGCGGCCTTGTGCCGCAGCAGCGATTTGGGCGCCATCACGATCAGCGGCTTGCGAAACGAGCGGTGCAGCTGCCGGCGCAGCGCGTGGAAGTAGTTGGCGGGCGTCGTGCAGTTCACGACCTGAATGTTGTCTTCCGCGCAGCACTGCAGGAATCGCTCGAGCCGCGCCGACGAGTGCTCGGGCCCCTGGCCCTCAAAGCCGTGCGGCAGCAGCAGCACCAGCCCCGACATGCGCAGCCACTTCGACTCGCCCGCGCTGATGAACTGGTCGATCACGACCTGCGCGCCATTCGCGAAGTCGCCGAACTGCGCCTCCCACAGCACCAGCGCGGTGGGCCGCGCCATTGCGTAGCCGTATTCGAAGCCCAGTACGCCGTACTCGCTGAGCGGGCTGTCGATCACCTCGAGCCGTTCCTGGGCCGCGCGAATCCGATTGAGCGGCAGGTACCGCTGCTCGCTCTGCTGATCGATCCACGCGGCGTGTCGCTGCGAGAACGTGCCGCGAACGCAGTCCTCGCCCGAGAGCCGCACCGGATGGCCCTGGATCAGCAGCGACCCGAACGCGAGCGCTTCCGCGGTCGCCCAGTCGATGCCCTCCCCCGACTCGAACATGCGCCGCTTGACGTCGAGCTGGCGCGCGAGCTTCGGGTGGATCGCGAAGTCTGCGGGAACGCGCGTCAGCGCCGCGCCGATCTCGCGCAGCATCTCGAGCGGAACCTCGGTGCGACCGCGGTGCGCGTCGTAGCCGCGCACGGGCTCGAGCCCCGACCAGTTGCCCTCGAGCCAGTCGGCGCCGTCAAGCTCGACCTGATCGGCCGCCGCGAACTCCTGCTCGCAGTAATCGAAGTATCGCGTGCGCGATGCGTCCACCTGCTCGCGCGTGAGCACGCCGTCGGCGACGAGCCGCTCGGCATGGATCGCGCGCGTGGTCGGATGCTCGGCGATCTGGCGGTACATGAGCGGCTGGGTGAAGGCCGGCTCGTCGCTCTCGTTGTGCCCGTGGCGCCGATAGCAGAACAGGTCGATCACGACGTCGTTCTCGAATGCCTGGCGGTACTCGACCGCGAGCTCGGCCGCAGCCACGACCGCCTCGGGGTCGTCGCCGTTGACGTGGATGATCGGGACGTGGTTGGATTTGGCGACGTCCGAGCAGTACGGGCCCGTGCGCGCCGCGACCGGACTCGTCGTGAAGCCGATCTGGTTGTTGATGATCAGGTGGATCGTTCCCCCGGTTCGGTAGCCCTCGAGATCGCAGAACTCGAGCGTCTCGGAGACGAGCCCCTGCCCGGCGAATGCCGCGTCGCCGTGCACGAGGACCCCCATGCAGCGCTTGCGCTCGCGGTCGCGCAGCAGATCCTGCTTCGCGCGGACCTTGCCGAGCACGACGGGATTGACGGCCTCGAGGTGCGACGGGTTGGGTGTCAGCGACACGTGGACGCGCTTGCCGTCGAACTCGCGGTCGCTCGACGTGCCGAGGTGATACTTGACGTCGCCGGAGCCGCCGATCTCGTCGGCGCGCAGCGACACGCCCTTGAATTCGGCGATGATCGCGCGCAGCGGCTTGCCGAGGACGTTCGCGAGCACGTTGAGCCGGCCCCGGTGCGACATGCCGAGCACGACATCCTCGATGCCGAGGCGCGCGCCGCAGCGGAGCAGCTCCAGGAGCGCGGGAATCGCCGCCTCGCCGCCCTCGAGCCCGAAGCGCTTGGTCGCGACGAACTTGCGCGCGAGGAACTGCTCGAACCCCTCGGCGGCGGTCAGCGCCTCGAAGATCGCGCGACGCCGCTCCAGCGCGAACGAGTCGCGAAAGGACACCCCTTCCATCCGCGCCATGATCCAGTCGCGCTCGCGCGGATTGAGGATGTGCAGGTACTCGATACCGATCGTCCCGCAGTAGATCGCGCGCGCGCGGCTCACGATTTCGGGAATCGTCGCGAAGTCGAGGCCGAGGTGGCCGTCGCAGTAGATCGCGCGCTCGAGATCCGCGTCGTCGAAGCCGTAGCTGCGCGGATCGAGGTCCGAATGCGACTCGATCGCGACCAGCCCGAGCGGGTCGAGGCGCGCCTCCAGGTGCCCGCGCAGCCGGAACGCGCGGATCAGCAGCATCGCGCGCATCGAGTCGCGCGCCGCCTCGTAGTCGCCGCGGGCCAAG
>DASPGF010000489.1:0-8428 GCA_035620755.1 Myxococcota bacterium | reverse complement strand
GATCCGCGAGGACATGCGGGTGCAGCGCATGCTCGGGCACCTGCCGGCGATCCTGCACGACGACCCGCGCAGCGCGCTCGTGGTCGGATTCGGCGCCGGCGTGACGGCGGGATCACTCGTCGTACATCCTGGAATCGAGCGGATCGTGATCTGCGAGATCGAGCCGCTCGTGCCGAAGGCCGCGGGAAAGCTCCTCGCCGAGGCCAATTATGGCGTGCTCGACGATCCGCGCGTCGAGCTCGTCATCGACGACGCTCGCCATTACATCGCAACGACGCGCGAGCAGTTCGACATCATCACTTCCGATCCGGTCGATCCGTGGATGGACGGCGCGGCGGTGCTGTTCTCGGTCGAGTACTACGAGCTCGCAAGGCAGCGGCTGCGGCCGGGGGGGATCGTCGCACAGTGGCTGCCCCTCTATGGAACGGACATTCCCAGCGTGAAGAGCGCGCTCGCATCCTTCTTCGAGACGTTTCCCGACGGAACCGTCTGGAGCAGCCACATCCCGCGCAACGCCGGATCCGACCTCGTGATGCTCGCAAAGGATGGCAAGCTCGAGATCGACGTCGACCGCCTCGCCGCGCGGATCGCGGGAAACCCGCGGCTCGCGCAGTCTCTCGACGAGGTCGACTTCGGGTATCTCGTCACGCTGCTCGCCGCCTACCTCGGACGCGGCCCCGACCTCGCGGATTGGCTCCGCGACGCGCAGATCAATCACGAGCGCAGTCTGCGGCTCCAGTATCTCGTCGGCCTCTCGTTCGAGCGTTTCCCGCACCTCGAGGTCTACCGCGAGATGGCCCGCTACCGGCGCTACCCCGAGAGCCTGCTGATCGCGTCGCCGGACATCCGCGAGCGCGTCGAAGCCCGCTGGCGTCAGTAGCCGACGCCACGAGCCATCCGCCCGGTCCGCGCCTGTTGTGCGCGTGTGCGGACCGCGCTGCGCCCGGCGCGCTGGCTGTGGGTGGCGCGGCTCGAGGTGAATTCGACGCTGTGGTGAGACACTCCCATTGGGTGTCGAGACACTGTCATTTGTCGGGGCGAGGGGCTCCGCTCGCGCGACAAGAGCTCGGTGTTCTTGTTCAAAAAATCTTCCAAACGGTTGTAGTTCATATCGAATCGACTGAACGGACGCTCGATGGACCGCGCTTTGTCGACGCGTCCGGGTTGACGACCTCGCATCCTCGTATGCTAGATTTCGGCCTACATAACTGAGAAGTAGGAGGTCGGCGAATGCGAGTCATCGCGCTAACCACTCTGCTCCTGATTCTCGGAACTGCCCAGGCGAACAGCCAGGTCGTGGCGGGCAACCCGGACGCGCTCGAGTGCTTCCGGGCCACCACCCTTCCCGACACGGCTGCCGCAACCTCGATTGCCAGCTGCAACGCGGCGCTCAACGCGCGGCGGGTCACGCGGAAGGAGAGGGCCTCCATCCTCGTGAATCGCGGCATCCTCCACAACCACGTGGGGGATTACACGGCCGCCATCCGGGATTTCGAGAACGCGCTCGAGCTCGTTCCGAACTTCGCGGAGGCCTACATCAACCGCGGAAACGCGCTCTTCTACCAAGGCAAGGTCGATGCAGCGATCGAGGATTACAGCCGAGCCATCCAGTACGAGTCTGGAAAGCTCCACACGGCCTATTTCAATCGGGGCCTGGTGAACGAAAAGCGAAAGCAGCACGAGCTCGCCTACGCGGATTTCGTTCGAGCCAACGAGCTGAAGCCGGACTGGGTGCTCGCCGCGGGTCGCGTCGAGCTCTACCGCCAACACGGATTCGATCACTCGAACTGATCCGAATCCGCTGCAGGCACGCTTCGAACCCTCCGCGGCGGAGCCGTGCCTGCAGCTCGCGGCGCAGGCCGCGATTGACAGCGGGCTCGCTCGCGGACAACGTCTGCGCGCAGAAATGACCACCTCGACCGCACTCGGCAGCGCCGAACGCGCACGCGTCGCGATCATCGGAGCCGGTCCCGGCGGGAGCGCGGCCGCGATCCGGCTCGCGCAGCTCGGCGTTCGCGACGTGGTGCTCGTCGATCTGCACGATTTTCCGCGCGACAAGACCTGTGGCAGCGGGCTCTCGCCGCGCGCAATCGCGACCCTCAAGCAGCTGCGCGTGTGGGATCGCGTCGAGCCGCTCGCGTATCCGATCGTCGGCACGCGAATCGCGAGCCCGGGCGGGTGCGAGACCTGGGTGAGCGGCGGCGAGCGCGCGGCCGCGGCGATCTGCCTGCGGCGCGACTTCGACTTCGAGCTCTACCGAGCCGTCCTCGAGCTCGGCGTGCGCTTCCTGCCGCACTTTCGCGCCAAGCACCCGATCCTGCGACGCGACGCCTCGGGCCGCGAGCGCTGGGCGGGCATCCGTGCCGCGGACGGGCGCGAGATCCGCGCCGATTTCGTCGTCGTGGCGAACGGCGCGCACTCGACGTTTGCGAGCGTGCCGGGACGCAAGCGCGCCATCCACACGATCATGGGGTGGTGGGAGAACGTCGATTACCGACCCCACCACGTCGAGATGCTCTGGGTCGACCTGCTGCGCCCGTGCTACGGCTGGCTGTTTCCCGAAACGGCGACGCGCGTCAACATCGGCATCACCTACGACGACGACGACAAGAGCAAGAACGCGCGAGCGCTGTTCGAGCGCTTCCTCGAGCGACACTTCGCAGCGAGGCTCGCGCGCGCAACGAAAATCGGCGCGTTCAAGGGTCACCCGATCGTCTACTGCTATCGGCCGCGCAAGCTGACCTCGCCGGGCCGCATTGCGATCGGCGAAGCGGGGCGCATGACCCATCCCGCGACCGGCGAGGGGATCTATCAGGCGATGCACAGCGGCATGCTCGCCGCCGATGCGATCGCAGCGGTCGCTGCGGGCCGATGCTCGGAGGCCCGAGCCTTCGCGCACTACGAGCGCTGCGCGCGCCGGCGCTTCACGCCGTCGTTCTGGGCGGGCGCGGCCTTTCGCGGCGTGGTGCGCACGCCGCTGTTCGACGCGGTCGTCAAGCTCGGATCGACGCCGCAGCTGCAGCGCGCCACGGGCCGCGCGCTCGCGAGCCTCTAGCCCGCGCAGATCCGCTTCCCGTTGACGGATCCGCTGCTGGCTGGGGCCCAGTTGGCCGTGCTCGAGCGCGCAGATCGCGCGGGGGAGGGTCTGTCATATGCCGCACCGCAGCCGCCTCGCAGCGCTCGTGATCGACTGCGAAGCCTTCCGCCGCGAGCCCGCGGTCGCGTTCTGGGCGGCGGCACTCGGCCGGCCGCGGCGAGCGGGCGACGACCCGGCGGCGCGCTACGCGCACCTCGACAGCCCTTCGACGCCGACACTGGACGTGGTCCTGCAGGCGACCTCGCGCGAGCACCTGGGGGTCCACTTCGACATCGAGACCGACGACGTCGAGGCCGAGGCGTCGCGCCTCGAGCGGCTCGGCGCGCGGCGCCTGCGCCACGTCGACGACTGGTGGGTGATGGAAGCGCCTTCGGGCCACGTGTTCTGCGTGATCCCGCAGCAATCGGCGTTCTGGCCCGAGGGCTCCGTCGAGTGGTGCGATCCAACCTGACGCGGGCCGGCGGGTCGGTCGATGGCGCGTCGACCGCGCGGCGTCCCAAGCCCGCAGCCGGCGCGCGGGAGCCCGCGCTTGGCGACGACCGCCGGCTGCGCGGCGCCGATTTCGCGGGCTCTCGGTGAATCCAAACGAAGTTTCGCAATTTGGCGCGACCTGAGCCGATCGAACGCCAATTCCTCGACGATGCGCTCGCTGCGCCGCGAATTCGCCCAAATGCGGATGCGTCGGCGATTCGGTTCGAGCGCGAGGTGCTCGTCGCTCGCGCGACCGCGCGCTCCATCGAAAATTTTCGGGCTCGGTCGATCGCGGCTACTTGACAACCGGCAACGCATTGCAAAAATCGAGTCGCCAAATGGGGCGGGTGAACAGGGTCCGAGGTTTGATTCCAGTCGGCTTCACGTCGCGCACCCCCCGCCCATCGGGATCCCCAACACGGTGAGGACACACCATCGGATCGCCGCGCCCCGCGCGGAAACTTCGTCACATTCGAACAAACAAGGCGTTCCAGAATCCGAGCCACACGGCCGTCGTCGCGAAGCGCTGATCCACGAGGAGCGCGCGCGATGAGGATCGGGCTCACCTACGACCTCCGAGACGATTACCGGGCTGCGGGCTACGGCGAGGAGGAGATCGCCGAATTCGACACGCCCGAGACGATCGATGCGATCGCGTCGGCGCTGCAGACGCTCGGCCATTCGGTCGAGCGCGTCGGCAACCTACACGCTCTCGTGGATCACCTCGCGCACGGGCGGCGCTGGGACCTCGTCTTCAACACCGCCGAGGGCCTCAAGGGCTTCGGACGCGAATCGCAGGTGCCGGCGCTGCTCGACGCCTACGGCATTCCCTACACGATGTCGGGGCCGCTCGTCTGCGCGCTCACGCTCCACAAGGCGTATGCGAAGCGCGTGCTGCGGGACGCGGGCGTGCCGACCACACCGTTCTTCCTCGTCGAGAAGGAGAGCGACGTCGACGCGGTCGACCTCCCCTACCCGCTGTTCGTGAAGCCGGTCGCCGAGGGAACCGCGAAGGGCATCGACGCGAGCTCGCGGATCGACAGCCGCAAGGCGCTGCGCACGCGCTGTCGCGCGCTGCTCGCCGCCTACCAGCAGCCCGTGCTGGTCGAGCCGTTCCTGCCGGGGCGGGAATTCACCGTCGGCGTGCTCGGAACCGGTGAGGCGTCCCGCTGCGTGGGCACGCTCGAGGTCGCGCTGCGGCCCGAGGCCGAAGCGCATTCCTACACCTACCTCAACAAGGAGAACTGCGAGCAGCTCTGCGACTACGCGCTCGCCGATGGCGAGTCGGCGCGTCGCGTCGAGCCGATTGCGCTCGCGACCTGGCGGGCGCTCGACGGCCGCGACGCGGGGCGCGTCGATCTGCGGCTCGACGCGCTCGGTCGGCCGCAGGTGCTCGAGCTGAACCCGCTTCCCGGGCTGCACCCGACCCACTCCGACCTACCGATGATCTGTACCGCGAAGGGCATGAGCTACACCGAGCTGATCGGCGCGATCGTCGATTCGGCGCGTGCGCGCGTCGAATCCGTACCCGAGCTGCGGGAGCGCCGGCGGGTCTCGACCGGCAGGCGGGCGTCGCGAACCCGGAGGGTGTCGTCAGCGCTGCCGGTATGAGCCCTCGGGTGTGAGCGCCCGGCCGTGAGCTTTCGGATGATCCCCCCGATCCGCCCTGGGAACGAGCGCCGATGCGAGCATTGATCCTCCACGATCGCATCGGCGACGAGTCCGCCGCCGACGCGCGCGACGTGCTCGCGCAGGTCGCGCTGGTCGAGCGGGCGCTCGCGCGAGCAGGCCGCGAGCCGATCGTGCTAGCGGTCGACCTCGACCTCGCTGCGCTCGCGCGCCGCGTGCGCGAGCTCGCGCCATCGCTGGTCTTCAACCTCGTCGAGAGCCTCGGGGGCTCGGCGCGGCTGATCCCCGTCGTGCCCGCGCTGCTCGAGGAGCTCGGCACGCCTTTCTCGGGATCGCCCGCGGAGGCGCTGTTCACGACCTCGAACAAGACGCTCGCCAAGCGACTGCTGTCAGCGGCAGGGCTGCCCACGCCCGAGTGGGTGGACGCGCGCAGCGACGCGACCCAGCGCGAGCGCTTCGGCACCTGGATCGCGAAGCCCGTCTGGGAGGACGCGTCGGTCGGCATCGACGATGCGGCGGTGTCGTCGGCGCGCGCGGCCGACGCGCTCGCCGCGCGCAGCCGCGTGTTCCCGGGCGAGCTGTTCGCCGAAGCCTACGTCGACGGCCGCGAGATCAACCTCTCACTGCTGGCCGACGGCGACGGCGTGCGCGTGCTCCCGCCGGCGGAGATCCGCTTCGTCGATTATCCGGACGAGCGCCCGCGCATCTGCGGCTACGCGTCGAAGTGGCACGAGCAGTCGTTCGAGTACCACCACACGCCGCGCCACTTCGATTTCCCGGCGTCGGACGAGCCGCTGCTCGCGCGCATCGCCGAGCTGGGGCGGCGCTGCTGGGAGCTGTTCGGGCTGCGCGACTACGCGCGCGTGGATTTCCGGGTCGACGCGAAGGGCCGGCCCTGGATCCTCGAGCTCAACGCAAATCCGTGTCTGTCGGAAGACGCGGGCTTCGTCGCAGCCGCCGCGCAGGCCGGGATCGCGCCCGAGCAGGTCGTGCTGCGCATCGCCGAAGCGGCGCTCGCGCGCGCCACGGGAGGCGCGCGGCGATGACGCACTGGGCGCCGCTCGCGACGAGCGCGGTTGCGCTGCGCGAGGCGCCGCGCGCGCGCGACGTCGAGGCGGTTCGCGAGATCGTCCGCGCGACCGGAATGTTCGGCGCCGACGAGATCGCGATCGCGGCGGATCTCGTCGAGGAGGCGCTCGCGCGCGGGCCGGATTCGGGCTACCGCTTCCACTTCGCGGAGGCCGACGCGCGGCTGCTCGGCTATGCGTGTCACGGCCCGATCCCGCTCACGCGCGACAGCTTCGATCTCTACTGGATCGCCGTCCATCCACACCACCAGCGACGCGGCCTCGGCGCGCGCCTGCTCGCGGCCGCGGAGGCCGCGGCCGCGCGCGCGGGTGCGAGCCGCCTGTACGTCGATACCTCGGGGCGCGCCGCGTACGCGCGCACGCGCGCGTTCTACGAGCGCAGCGGCTACCAGCTCGCGGCCTCGCTCGCCGATTTCTACGGCCCGGGCGATGCCAAGTGGATCTACGTCAAACGGCTCGGCGCGCGCTGAATCGAACGCCCGAGCGCCTCACTCCGCGCGGCTTGCGAGCTCGCTGATCAACACGTGCCAGTGTCGAAGCGAGCGCGGGATCGCGTCCACGGGGATGCGCTCGTTGAGGCCGTGCCAGAAGTCGTCTTCCGGGTTGGTGTAGAGGCCCGAGACCACGTAGCTCGGAATGCCGGCCGCGCGAAACCACATGCAGTCGGACGCGCCCGCGGACATCTTCGGCACGATCGGCAGCCCGGGGAAATTGGCGTCGACGGCCCTGCGCAGCGCGGCCATCACATCGGCGCGCAGCGGTGAGGCGTCGCTCGCGATCGACGATTCGGGGTCGAGGTGCTCGATCTCGATCCGCGGGTCGCCGATCACCTCGGCGAGCCGGTCGCGGACGCTCGCGATCTCGGTGCCCGGAAAGATCCGGCAGTTGACCGTCGCCGTAGCCGACTGCGGCAGCGCATTCTCGGCGTGGCCCGCGGCGAGCAGCGTCGCCACGCAGGTGGTGCGCGTGAGCCCGACGTACTCGGGGTCGCTCGCGAGCTGCGCGAGCGCGCGCTCGTCGCTCGGGTCGTCGGCGAAGCGCCGCATCGCGTCTCCGAGCTCGCCGCCGATATCGCGCGCCGTCTCGCGAAAGTACGCGCGCGTGAGCTCGTTGGCCTCGCCCGGAAACGCGTAGGCCTCGATCCTCAGCAGCGCGCGCGAGAGCTCGTAGATCGCGTTTTCGCGCGTCGGCCGGCTGCTGTGGCCACCCGGGTTGGTGGCGCGCAGTCGAAACGACGCGTAGGTCTTCTCGGCACCCTGCACGTAGTAGACGCGCGCGCGCCCGTCGGCGCCGAGCGTGCCGCCGACGTCATCGTCGTTGAGCATGAACTCGGCGTCGGGAAAGCGGCTCGCGATGCCTCGCGTGCTGAGCATCGAGGACTCCTCGTCGCCGGTCAGCACCAGGATGACGTCGCGGGTCGGCGCGAAGCCCTCGCTCTTGAGGCGCATGAGCGTGGTGACGAGCACGGCCACGCCGACCTTGTTGTCCGCGACGCCGCGCGCGAACAGGTAGCCGTCCTCTTCGATCAGCGTGAACGGATCGCGATCCCAGTCGGCGGGGTCGGCATCGACCACGTCGAGATGCGTGTTGAGCAGCATCGGGCGCCGGCTCCCATCGCCGCGCAGCCGGACCGTCATCGCGAGCGTGTCGCCGAAGCGGATCATCTGGATCTCGTCGTCCGCGAAGCCCGCGCCGCGCAGCTGCTCGGCGAGATACTCGGCGAGCGCGGGAACCTGGCCGTAGCCGGCCGCCGTGCGCACGCTGACGGCCTTTTCGAGCAGCCTGCGCGCGGTCCGCTCCCAGCGCGCGGCGTCGTTTGCGCTCGCAACCCGCGCGCTCGAGCCGATGCAGAGCAACAATGCCAGCGCGCAACCGAACCGATTCACCCGGCGCATGCGACCCCCGAGGCCTGCTGTGATTGGAGCGTGTGAGCGCGGCGCCCGCGGCCGCGCATCCCGGACGCCGCGCATTCTACCGCGCGGTCGACGGCCGATCGACTCGCGTGGCGCGGCGCGAGATCCACTCGCGGTAGGAGGCAGGCGGGAAGAACGCGAGCCAGACCAGCACGACCGGGGCGAACTGGCACACGCCGGAGAACGCATCGCCGAGCGCGAACGAGCGCCCAGCGAGCCGCAGCTGGATC
>DASPGF010000488.1:0-2280 GCA_035620755.1 Myxococcota bacterium | reverse complement strand
AGCGCTCGCAGCACAAGAACCGCGCCGCGGCGCTCAAGATCCTGCGCGCGCGGCTCTACGAGCGCGCGCGCCAGGAGCGCGAGGCCGAGCTCGCGGCCGCGCGCGGCGAGCAGCGGCAGATCGACTTCGGCAGCCAGATCCGCTCCTACACGCTGCACCCGCAGCAGCGCATCAAGGACCACCGCACCGAGCTCGAGGTCGGCAACGTCGGCCCCGTTCTCGATGGCGAGATCGACCGCTTCATCCGCGCGTTCCTGCTCAAGCGCGCGGGCGCGAAATGGGAAGGGGCTTGAGCGGCGTGGGCGCCTGGGGGGGTGCTTGAGCGAACAGGAACGCGAGGCGAGGCGCGCGCGCCTCGCTGCGCTGCGCGACCGCGGCGTCGATCCCTACCCCGCGCGCGTGGGCGCGTGGCAGCCGCTCGCCGAGATTCGCGCGCGATTCGATGCGCACGACGCCGCGAGCCTCGACGCGAGCCCGCAGCGGGTCGCCGTCGTGGGTCGGATCATGGCGGCGCGCTCGTTCGGCAAGCTGCTGTTCCTGCGCATCGTCGAGTCGGGCGCGTCGATCCAGATCAGCGCGAAGAAGAACCAGCTCTCCGCGGAGCGCTTCGCATTCATCCGCGAGCTCGACGTCGGCGACGTCGCGCGCTTCGAGGGGACGCTCTGGCGCACGCAGACGGGCGAGCTGACGGTCGACGCGAGCGACGCGACGCTGCTCGCGAAGAGTCTGCGCGGGCTGCCCGAGAAGTGGCACGGTCTGAGCGACATCGACCTGCGCTATCGGCAGCGCTATCTCGATCTGCTCGTGAACGAGGACGCGCGCCGCATCGCGGTCGCGCGCAGCCGCACGGTGAGCGCGGTGCGGCGCTTCCTCGACGCACGCGGCTTCCTCGAGGTCGAGACGCCGACCCTGCAGCCGCTCTACGGCGGCGCCGCGGCGCGCCCGTTCGTCACGCGCCACAACACCTACGACCAGGAGCTGTACCTGCGGATCTCCGACGAGCTCTACCTCAAGCGCCTCGTGGTCGGAGGCCTCGACCGCGTCTACGAGATCGGACACGACTTCCGAAACGAGGGTGTGTCGCGCAAGCACAATCCCGAGTTCACGATGATGGAGTGCTACCAGGCCTACGCGGACTACCGCGACATCATGGAGCTGGTCGAATCGATGCTGCGCGAGGTCGCGCTCGAGGTGCGCGGCACGCTGCAGCTCGAGTATGCGGGCCGGAAGATCGATCTCGGCGCGCCGTGGCCGCGCGTGCCGCTGTGCGAGGCGGTCGCCGCGGCGACCGGCCTCGACGTGCTCGCGTTCGCGGATGCGGATGCCCTGCGCGCGGCGATTCGCGAGCGCGGGCTCGGCGCGGGCGACGCGCCGACCTGGGCGACGCTCGTCGACGATCTCGTGAGCGATCACGTCGAGCCGACGCTGATCGAGCCGACGTTCCTCACCGATCACCCCGTCGAGCTGTCGCCGCTCGCGAAGCGCTCGTCCGCGGATCCGCGCCTCGTCGAGCGCTTCGAGCTGTTCGTCGCCGCGATGGAGATCGCGAACGCGTTCAGCGAGCTCAACGATCCCGACGACCAGCGCGCGCGCATGGAGCAGCAGGCGCGCGGGCACGCGCAAGGCGACGAGCAGGCGCATCCGATCGACGAGGATTATCTGCGTGCGCTCGAGCACGCGCTGCCGCCGACCGGCGGGCTCGGGCTCGGCATCGACCGCCTCGTGATGGTGCTCGCGGACGCGCCGAACATCCGCGAGGTGATCCTGTTTCCCCACCTGCGCGCGGAGAGCAGCTAGTGGAGGATCTCGCCGCGGCGGCCTGGGGCGCGCTCACCGCGGCCGGCGGGACGCTCGCGCTGAGCTTCATCATCGCGATCTTCCTCGGCATCGTCGCGCTCACGCTGCTGTTCGTCGGATCCGCGGTGGTCGCGCTCGAGCAGTTCGCGCGCGCCTCGCGCAGCTGGCGCAACCGGCTCGGCTTCGGCCTGCTGTGGTCGGGCGTGGTCGGCGTCGCCTACCTCTACCGCTACCAGCCCGAGCTCGCCGTGCAGCCCTGGACGGACTGGCTGCGCGCCTGGACGATCGCGTCCGCGGCGTCGATCGGCGCGGTCGCGTTCGCGATGTGCGGCGTCTGGCTGCTGATCGAGAAGCTGCGGCCGTTCGCGCTCACGCTCGGCAACGCGCTGCTGCTCGGCATCGGCTACGCGCTCGTGGTCGGCGGCAGCGACAACCTCGGCTACGCGCTCGCGCCGCTCGCGACGACGGGCGGGGTCGCGGCCG
>DASPGF010000487.1:0-2920 GCA_035620755.1 Myxococcota bacterium | reverse complement strand
GACGCGCTCGCTCGATGCGGCGCGCCACCGGCTGCGCGCGTTCTTCAGCCGCGACCTCGTGCGCGACGGCGGCCCGGCCGACTTCGCGCTCGACGACGTCACCTACCAGCTGTACGACGGGGAGGCCGTGAGTCACCTGTTCCGCGTCGCGGCCGCGCTGGATTCGATGGTGGTCGGCGAACCCCAGATCCTCGGCCAGGTGAAGGATGCCTACCGCGCCGCGGTGGATTGCGGTTCGTGCGGACCGATCCTCGGGCGCCTGTTCCAGCACGCCTTCGCGACCGCAAAGCGCGTCAAGAGCGAGACCGAGGTCGGCGAAAAGCCGATCTCGCTCGCGCGCCTCGCCGTCGATCTCGCCAAGCAGATCTTCGAGCGCTTCGAGCAGAAACGCGCGTTGTTGATCGGCGCAGGCGAGATGAGCGAGCTGGCGCTCGCGACCCTCCAGCAACACGGTCTCGCGTCGATCGGCGTCGCCAATCGAACCCCGGAGCGCGCCGCGCAGCTCGCCGCGCGCTTCGGAGCCACCGCGCATGGGATCGACGAGCTGGAGTCCCTGCTGCGAGACGCCGACGTGGTGCTCACCTCGATCGGCGGCCACGAGCCGATCCTCAGCTTCGACCTCGTGGCGCGCGTGTTGCGCGAGCGTCGCCACCGACCGCTGTTCGTGATCGACATCGGCGTGCCGCGCAATGCCGACCCCGCGATCGACGCGATCGACAACCTGTATCGCTACGACCTCGACGACCTCGCCTCGATCGCCGACGAGAACGCCGAGCAGCGGCGCCGCGAGGCGGAGCGCGCGACGGCCATCGTCGTGGAGGAGCAGCAGCGCTTCGACGGTTGGTTTGCGGCGCTGCGCGCCGTTCCGACGATCCGCCATCTTCGCGACCGCGCGGAGCGGATCCGCTCGACGGAGCTCTGCAAGGCGTGCGCGCGGCTCGGCCTCGACGACTCCCAGCAGGCCGCGGTCGACGCGCTGACCCGCTCCATCGT
The DNA here is from genome assembly GCA_035620755.1 of Myxococcota bacterium. Taxonomy (GTDB): domain Bacteria; phylum Myxococcota_A; class UBA9160; order UBA9160; family SMWR01; genus JACZVU01. The sequence continues at coordinate 1,927 of DASPGF010000487.1, read as the reverse complement.
CAACAAGATCCTGCACGCGCCGGTGTCGCGGCTCAAACGCGAGGTCGAACGGGAAGAGGGCATGGCCTACCTCGAGGTCGCTCGCGTGCTGTTCGAGCTCGACGGCGAGCCGGATCGCGAGTGACGACGCTGCGCATTGCGTCGCGCGCGAGCGAGCTTGCGCTCGTCCAGGCGCGCTCGGTTGCCGTGCGGATCGAGAAGCAGCTCGGCGTCGCGACGCAGATCGTTCCGATCGCGACGCGTGGCGATCGCATCCAGGGCGTCTCGCTGGCGAAGCTCGGCGGCAAGGGCTTGTTCGTGAAGGAGATCGAGCAGGCGCTCGTCGACGGCCGCGCCGATCTCGCGGTGCACAGCGCGAAGGATCTGCCCGCCGTGCTCGCGGAGGAGCTCGTGCTCGCGGCCTGCCCCGAGCGCGGCGATTGTCGGGATGCGCTCGTCGCGCGCCGCCGCGGCACGACGCTCGATCGGCTCGCGGTCGGCGCGCGCGTCGGGACCGGCAGCGCGCGGCGCGCAGCGCAGCTCGTGGCGCTGCGCGCGGATCTCGAGATCGTACCGCTGCGCGGCAACGTTCCGACGCGGCTGCGCAAGCTCGCCGAGCAGGAGCTCGACGCGGTGATCCTGGCGTGCGCGGGCCTCGATCGGCTCGGCCTCGGCGATTGCATCGACGAGCGCATCGCGCCCGATCGAATGCTGCCCGCGGCCGCGCAGGCCGCGCTCGCGGTCGAAGCGCGCCGCGGCGAGGCGCTCTGCGACGACCTCGGCGCGATCAGCGATGCGCGCGCGCAGCGCGAGGTGTGCGCGGAGCGCGGCTTCGTGTCGCGCCTCGGGGCCGACTGCAGCGTGCCGGTGGCGTGCCTCGCCGAATGCGCGGAAAGCGGCCGCCTCCGCGTGCGCGGGCTCGTCGCGAGCCTCGACGGCCGTCGCAGCGCGCGCGGCGAGCTCGAAGCTGCGCACGAGGATGCAGCCGGCGCCGGCCGCCGGCTCGCGGAGCAGATCCTCGCGAGCGGCGGCGCCGAGATCCTCGCGGAGATCCGGGAGGCGGGGCTCGCGTGAGCGAGCGGAAGCGAGAACGCGGTTGCGTGTACCTGGTCGGCGCGGGCCCGGGTGATCCGGATCTCATCACGCTGCGCGGCGCGGCCGTGCTGCGCGACGCCGACGCGGTCGTCTACGACGCGCTCGCCTCGCGGGAGCTGCTGCAGCTCGCTCCCGATGACGCCGAGCTCATCGACGTGGGCAAGCGCGGCCACGAGGAGACCCCGCGATCGCAGGCGGAGATCGACGCATTGCTGGTTCGGCTCGCGCGGCAGGGAAAGCGCGTGGTGCGGCTCAAGGGCGGCGATCCGTTCGTGTTCGGCCGCGGCGGCGAAGAGGCGAGCGCGTGCGCGCAAGCAGGCGTCGCGTTCGAGGTGGTTCCCGGCGTCTCGTCCGCGCTCGCGGCGCCCGCGTACGCGGGAATTCCGATCACCGATCGCCGCTACGCGGCATCGTTCGCGGTCGTGACGGGCCACAAGGATCCCACGCGGGTGACACAGGAGACGCGCTGGCACGAGCTCGCGACCGCCGCCGACACGCTCGTGATCCTGATGGGGATGCGCAACCTCGAGTCGATCGTCGCGCGGCTGCTCGAGGGCGGCTGCGATCCCGCGAAGCCCAGCGCGGCGATCATGAACGGAACGCTGCCGAGCCAGCGCGTGGTGGTCGCGCCGCTCGCGGATCTCGCGACCGCGGTGCGCGAGGCGCAGCTCGGCGCGCCGTCGGCGCTCGTCGTCGGCGACGTGGTGCGGCTGCGCGATTCGCTCGCTTGGTTCGAGGCGAGGCCGCTGTTCGGTGCGCGCGTGCTCGTCACGCGCGCGCGCGAGCAGGCCCACGAGCTCGCGTGTGCGCTGCGCGCCGCGGGCGCCGAGCCCGTGCTCGCGCCGATGATCCG
>DASPGF010000486.1:0-4135 GCA_035620755.1 Myxococcota bacterium | reverse complement strand
CAGAGCGTGCTGCGCCGCGCGACCCCGGCGCGCTCGAGCAGCGATTCGCAGAGCCCCAGCGGATCGACCTGCAGGAACTCCGAAGCGAGATGGCTCGGATCGTTCCAGGCCCGCTCGGGGTCGATCGCGATCACCTGCTCGGGCAGGTGCTGCTCGAGCCACAGCCGCTGCGAGCGACTCACGGGCGTCGCACCGAACCGCAGCACGACCTCGGGCGCGAGCGCGCGCGCGAGCGCCGGATCGCGCAGGAACAGATCGGAGCTGCCCATCACCGGCGCGCCGGCGACGTGCTCGCCGCAGCGCAGCTGCGAGGTCGCATCCGCGAGGATCGGCCAGCCGAGCGCGGCCGCGAGCCGAGCGATCGCGCCGCACAGCCGAGCATCCGCATCCAGCGGGCCGCATGCGATCACACCACGCTCGCGCTCGCGCGCGAGCTGCGCGATCCGCTCGAGCTGCGCGGGCTTGAGGCGCGACGCTGCGCGGACCACGCGCGCACCACCGCGCGCCGCGCGCGCCTGATCGGCGGCATCGCGGCCGACACCAATCGATGTCGGCTCGAGCGGCTCGCGAAATGGCAGGTTCAGGTGAACCGGCCCGCGCGGCGGCCCGAGCGCCTCGGCGACCGCGCGGCAGCCCACGGCGCGCGCGTAGCGCAGCAGGCGCGGGTCGCCTTCGGGAACGGCGAGCTCCGCATACCACCGAACGTGCGTGCCGTACAGCCTCACCTGGTCGATCGTCTGGCCCGCTCCCCAGTCGCGCAGCTCGGGCGGGCGATCCGCGCTGAGCACGATCAGCGGCACGTGGGCGTGATAGGCCTCGACGATCGCCGGGTGGAAGTTCGCGACCGCCGTTCCCGAGGTGCAGATCAGCGCGACGGGCTCGCGTGTCGCCTTCGCGATACCGAGCGCGAAGAAGGCCGCGCTGCGCTCGTCGATCTGCGACCACGAGCGCAGCTCGCGCCGCTGCGACGCGGCGAGCGCGAGCGCGGTCGAGCGCGAGCCCGGGCAGATGCAGAGCTCCCGGACGCCCGCGCGCGCGAGCGCGTCGATCAGCGCCGCCGCGAAGTGGTGCGCGAAGTCCGCGCCTCGCTCGCACTGCGCATCGGGCCGCGAATCGCCGCGCATCTCAGATCTCGAGCAGGGGGGCGAGCATCGCCCGGAGCTTGAGCCGCGTTTCGGCGAGCTCGGCGAGCGGATCCGATCCCGCGACGATGCCGGCTCCCGCGAACAGGCGCGCCTCGTCGCCGCGCACGATCGCGGAGCGCAGCGCGGCGTAGAACTCGCCGCCCCCCTCGCAGTCCACGAACCCCACCGGACCTCCGTACCAGCCCCGATCGAGGCGCTCGTTGTCGGCGAGCCAACGCAGCGCGGCCTCGCGCGGCGCGCCCGCGAGCGCGGGGGTCGGATGCAGGGACCCGAGCAGCTCGAGGATGGAAATGGGCGCGCGCAGTCGACCCGCGATCGGCGTCTCGAGGTGCTGGATGTCCTGCAGGCGCATCAGGCGCGGCGCCTCGCGCACGTCGAGATCCTCGCAGTGCGGCGCGAGCGCCTCGCACAGCGTGCGCACCACCACCGCGTGCTCGGCCTGCTCCTTCTTGCTCTCGCGCAGCCGCCGGCCGAGCTCGCGGTCCTCCTCGGGGCTGCGCCCGCGCGGCGCCGAGCCGGCCACCGACGCGGTCTCGACGCGGCCCTCGCCCATGCGCACCAGACACTCGGGTGTGGCCCCCAGGAAGGCGCCCTCAGCGCTCGCGATCGCGAACACCGCGCAGCTCGGGTGATCGCGCCGCAGTGCGCGCAGCAGCGCCACCTCATCGTGATCCCGCCGAGCGCGCACCGCCACCGAGCGCGCGAGCACCACCTTCTCGAAACTTCCCGCGGCGATCTCGCGCAGCGCGGCCGCGACCAGCGCGCGGTACTCGCCGTGGCCGCGGTCCGCGCTCACGCGGAATTCGGCCGGCGCATCCTGCGATGCCTCGGGCGGAGCCTCGAGCCAACCCGGCGCGGCCAGCGAGCGGCCGGCATCCAGCAAGCGCTCGTGCAGGTCGCGCGCAATCGCGAGCGGATCGTCGGTCGACGCAACCGGTCGAACGGCCGTCCACCAGCAGCGCGATCCGCAGCTCGAGATCGCGAGCTCGGGGAGGATCAGGCGGCTCGACGCGAAGCCGCGCCAGTGCGCCTGCTCGGAAGTGCGGCTCGAGAACGAGAATCCGCCGACGAGCAGCGGGCCCGCCCAGGCCGGCGCCGTGCGCGCAGCGAGGTGCACGCTCGCGAACAGCCGCGCCGCGCGCGTCGCCGCCGCCTCGAAGCGAGCCTCGCCCGTGGGCTCGATCGCCGCGGCTCGGCCGAAGGCCGCGAGCGCGCGCGCCTGCGCGGGTCGCTCCCAGTAGAAGCGCTCGGTCCCGCGCTCGGTCCCGCGCTCGCTCGCTCGCGCGCTCGCGAACGCCGCAAGCGGATCGCAGGGCTCCGCCTCCCGCTGCAGCGCCGCGAACTGGATCTCGCCGGTCTGCTTGGCAGCCGCGAGCGCGCGCTGCACCGCCGCCTCCAGCTCCGCGTCGCGAGCTCCGATCACGGCTTCCTCCGGATGCCCGTGACGATCTGGGCCGAGCCGAGCAGCAGGCTCGTGTGTCGCACCTGCTCGAAGCCGGCCGCCTCGACCAGGCGCAGCAGCTCGCGCGTCGGCGGCATGTAGACGGTCGACTTCGGCAAATACGCATACGCGACGCGGTCCGATAGCAGGCCGCCGACGAATGGTACGACGTGGTCGAAGTACAGCGAGTGGATCGAGCGAGCGAGCCCGGCTCGCGGCCGATCGACTTCGATGAACGCGAGGCGGCCTCCCGGCTCCAGCACGCGCGCGAGCTCGGCGAAGACCGCGGAGAGGTCGACGAAATTGCGCAGCGCGAATCCGCAGGTCGCGACGGTCGCGGCGCCGTCGGGAAGCGGCAGCGCTTCGGCGTCGGCCTGCAGCAGCGCGGCGCGAATGCCGCGCTCGCGACTCGCGCGCAGCATCTCGAGCGAGAAGTCCACGCCGATCACCTGCGCGCCGCGCGCGAGCGCGAGCTCGATCAGGTCGCCCGTCCCGCACGCGAGGTCGAGCACGCGATCGCCCTGCCCGACCCGGATGCGTTCGAGCGCGCAGCGGCGCCAGCGTTGATCGAGGCCGAGGCTGATCAGCCGGTTGAGGCGGTCGTAGCGCGGCGCGATGCGGTCGAACATCGCGCGCACGCGCGCGCGCTTCTCCCCGATCGGCGGCAGCGGATCTAGCGCCACGTGACTTCGACGTCGAGCCGCGCGGCGTCGCCCGCCGCGAGCGCGCGTGCGAGCTCGCCGTACTCGCGCTTGCCCCGAAATCGCTCGAGCGCCCGGCCCAGGAGCGTGCGCTGAAAGTGCAGCGCGACGAGGCGCGTGACCTGCGGCAGCAGCTGCTGGAACACGCGCGCGACCTGCTGCTCGTCCGCTGCGCCCTTGCGGACGCTCGCGTCGAACAGCTCGATTGCCGCGTCGCACGCGTCCTGCACGCTGCGGGCGTGCCGCGTCGCAAGCTCCAACAGGTCCCCCAGCGGAATGCCAGCTTCGAGCAGCGCGAGCCCGGCGCGCGCCATGCCGAGATCGGCCTCGACGAAGCGCGGCTCACCGTCGACGACGACCGGCTCGAACAGCCCCGCGCGCTCGGCGGCGAGCAACATCGCCTCGGGCATGCCCGATTCGGCCGCGAACTCCGCGCGGCCATAGCTTCGCGCGCCGACACTTTCCTGGATCAACGCGGCGAGCAACGGCTCGCGCGCTGCGCCCGCGGGCGCGTCGAGCACGCGGCGGATCTGCGCGAGCGAGAAGCCCTGCTGCTGCAGCGCGCGGATCTGCGTCAGGCGCTCGAGGTGCGCGGCCCCGTAGAGCGCGATGCGGCCCTCGCGCCGCGGCGCGGGCAGCAGGCCGCGCGCCTGGTAGAAGCGCAGCGTGTCGACCGGAATCTGCGCAGCCGCCGCGAGCTGCTCGACGCGATAATCCATGCGAGGATTCTAGGAGTGATCGCTCCTATCGACAAGTCGTTATGAAACAAGCGGTTGAGCGGGCGGATGCGCGTGGAAGCCCGCCCCCCGCGCCGCGCCTAGGCGGGCGCCTGCGCGCCGGCGCCCGCC
>DASPGF010000485.1:0-4250 GCA_035620755.1 Myxococcota bacterium | reverse complement strand
CGCGAGTCGCGCTGGACGCTGAGCGAAGACGGCGCGCGCATCGAGATCGGGTCGAGCGTGTTCGATCAGACCGGCGCCGTGCACCGGCTCGCGTACGACAGCACCAAGCGCGGCATCCGCGTCGAGGTCGAGTACGCGCCGCGCGGGCCCGTCGCGTGGGCGGAGCGCGAATCGCCCGGCGAGTACCCGATCGATCTGCTCGAGCTTGTGACGCCCGCACGCGCGCGAATCTGGCTCGCGGGAATGCCCGAGCCGGCCGCGAGCGAGGGAACGATCGCGCTCGCGCACACCTATCTGGGGGCGAGCGAGGCCGACCTCGCGCTGCGGCGCATCGACTTCGCGTCGATCGATGCGGGCCCCGCGATCTTTCTCTCCGATCGCACGGCGCCCTCGGGCGCGCGCGAGCGCTGGCTCGTGGTCGCGCGAGCGGGCGAGGTGCTGCACCAGACCTCGGACTTCGAGCTCGAGATTTCGCAGAGCCCGGGCAAGGAAAGTGGTGATTACCCCACATTTGAGGAGCTGCGAATCCGCGGCGCGCGCGTCGAGGGCGCGATCCTGCGGGGCGCGACGCTCGCCGAGCTGAATCCGCTCGACGACATTCCCCAACCGTTTCGTTTCCTGTTATCGTTGCGCACGCGCCCGCAGCGAGCCTGGTCCACTGCGTCGTTCGAGATCAGGCTGCGGCCGGAGCCGCCGATGAGGCTGAGCGAGGCGGATGAATCGGAGACCGTGGTCACGGGTTCTGGCATCACGTCGGTCACCTACACCAATCCCCTCCCCCCGAAGATGACGAGCGGCCCGGAAACTGCGACCCCAGGAGCGTAGTCGTTGCGAATCGGCATCTTGAACAACCTCCGCGCCGGCCGGAGCAACCCACAGGTCAGGCGCATCCTGCAGCTATTGGGCGACTACCCACGGGTCGCGCACGTCGAGACGACGAGCGTGCGGGCGGTGCCCGAGGCGCTCGCGACGCTCGCGCGTCAGGACGTCGAGCTGCTCGTCGTGAACGGCGGCGATGGGACGCTGCAGTACACGATCACGCAGATCCTCACCACGGACGACTTTTCGCAGATTCCGATGGTCGCGCCGCTGCGCGGCGGGCGCACGAACATGACCGCGCTCGACATCGGCTCGCACCGCGATCCCGTGAAGGGGCTGCAGGGCTTGCTCGAGGACGCGAAGGCCGGGCGCATCGCGGACCGCCTCGTCGACCGCCCCGTGCTGCGCGTCGAGACGCTGCGCGACCGCGAGCTGCACTACGGCTTCTTCTTCGGCGCGGGGATGATCCACCGCGCGATCGGTCTCACGCACCGGCTGTTCCCACACGGGCGCATGCAGGGCTCGTTCGGCGCGGGAAGCGTGACCGCGGCGCTCGTGCTGCGCGCGGTCGCGCGGCGCCAGGACGGCGTGCTCACGCCCGACAAGGCGCAGATCCTGCTCGACGGCAGGCTCGTCGACGCGGGAGAGTTCACGCTGATCATCGCCTCGAGCCTGCAGCGGCTGTTCCTGCGCATCAATCCGTTCTGGGGCACGCAAGCTGCGCCGGTGCGCTTCACGGCGATCGCGACCGGCTCGGAGCGCACCGCGGTCGCCGCGCTCGGCATCCTGTGCGGAAGACCCGCGCCGTTCGTGAGACCCGAGGCGGGCTACACGAGCCGCAATGTCCACACCGCCGAGCTGCGCCTCGATGCGGGATTCACGGTGGATGGGGAGATCGTCCCACCGCGCAGCGGCGAGATCGTCCGCATCGCCGGCGACCGGCGCATCCGCTTCGTCCGCGCCTGAGCGTCGAGTGGGCGCGCCCGCCCGCGAGCTCGACGAACTCGTGCGAAGCGAGCTCCTCGAGGCGCCTCCAGCCGACGCGAAGCGGCTCGCGAACGAGATCGCAAGGCGCCATGGCCGCGCGGTTGCGGCGGTGCTGTTCTACGGCTCCTGCCTGCGCCGGCGCACGAGCGAGGGCGTGCTCGACTTCTACGCGCTCGTCGACCGCTACCGCGACGCCTACCACTCGCGCGCGCTCGCGTGGGCGAACGCCGCGCTGCCGCCAAACGTGTTCTACCTCGAGGTCGCGTCCGGCGCCGAGCCGCTCCGCGCGAAGTATGCGGTGGTCTCGCTGCGCGATTTCGAGCGCGGCGCGCGGCCAGGTGGGATCCGCTCGGGAATCTGGGCGCGCTTCTGCCAGCCCGCGCTCGCCGTCTACCTGCGGGACGACGCGGCGCGCGAAGCGGTGGTCGCAGCGGTCGCGCAGTGCAGCGTCACCGCCGTCTCGGCGGCGCTCGCCGAGCCGCCGCTGCGCGCGCGCACGCTGCGCTTCTCGAGCGCGGATCTCTGGCGGCGCGTGCTCGGCAACACCTATGCGGCGGAGCTCCGGCCCGAGTCTCCCGAGGCGATCCAGCGCGTATTCGAAGCGACTCCCGAACGCTACGACCGCATTGCTCGAGCGGTGCTCGCGTCGCTCGGCGGCGAGGTGCGCGGCGAGCCGGGCTCGATCGAGGCGGTCATGCCCGCCGATTGGGAGCCGCCTCGCAGCCGCTTCGCGCGGCTGCGGCGCGCCGCCGCGAAGCTCGTCTATGCGCTGCAGCTGCTCAAGAGCGCCGCGACCTTCGGCGACTGGCTTCCCTACGTGCTCTGGAAGCTCGAGCGGCACACGGGAACGAAGATCGTGCCGAGCGAGCGGCAGCGGCGCTTCCCATTCTTGTTCGGCTGGCCGCTGCTCGTGAAGGTGCTCTGGCAACGCGACCTGCGCTGACCGGGCCCCGTTCCCGCTGCGGGACGACCGTCGAGAACTTCCCGCTGGCGCTCAGAATTCCCGTGCGATGGCGGCGGGGGACGGCGTCGCCGCGTTGCGCCAGAGCCTGCGCAGCGTGCCCACGCCATCCCGGATCGTCGCGCGGTAGGGCGCATTCTGCGGCAGCTCGGAGAGCAGGCGCCGATGCACGAGTCCCAGACTGTGATAGGGGATGAACGGGAGATAGTGGTGCAGCGCGTGGTAGCGCAGCCCCACCGGTGCGATCAGCACCGTGAGCAACGACCAGCCGCGCAGGTTGATGGAGTCGAGCAGCTGGGCCTCGGCGTCCATCGGCTCACCCTCGTTCTCGTAGCCGTGCGCGACGAGCGTGCGCAGCTGGTTCACGGTCAGGATGCCCGCGCTCACGATGCACCACTGGCCGATCCACGCGAACGGGATCCAGCCCTTCATCACCGCGAGCGCGACCGACCAGACGAAGAGCGCCGCGCCCGCCTCCTGCGCGTTCCAGCGGCGCATCTGATCCGCGCTGGGCGTCGGGCGAACGTACTTGGCGTTGATCACGAGCGTCGAGAGCTTGCCCACCACCAGGCCGCGAAGCGGCGGGTAGAGACGCGAGAGCGGGCCGAGCACGCCCCAGCGCAAGGGCAGCGCGATCGGGAGCAGCACCACGGTGAGCACGAACGCGACGATCCGCAGCCGGCTCCAGCGCGCGATCTGCGCGTACTCGGGGTCGTCGTCGGTTCCGAAGCCCATGCGCCGGTGGTGGTCCAGGTGCGAGCCGACGTACATCAGGCTCGGGATCATCAGCGGAATTCCCGCGATCAGATTCCAGACCAGCTCGAGGCCCGGAATCTGGCCGCGCCGCAGGTGCGACAGCTCGTGGATGAACAGCGCGGCGCGCAGCAGCGCGAACACCGCCAGCAGTGTGGCGAACACGTGAATGGCGCTGCCAAACGGCGCCTGGACGCTCACTGCGAACGCCGACCACCCGACGCAAGCCGAGGTCAGCAGATCGAGCCAATAGATGACCGGATTCGACTCGAGGTCGGGTCCGATCTCCTTGACGATCTCGCCTACGTGAAACGTCAGGCGCAGGCGACGTGGCGACGCGAGCGAAACGTCACTCATTTGCGATCTCGATGCTCCTGGTTGGTTTGCTGGATGGATCCACGTCGTGGCGACCCCCCTCTCTCCCCCCGCGTCCAGCAGCGCGCAACGATACATCAATCAACGCTCGCTCAACACCAAGAAAATCGCGCACCTGTTGTTTTTTAGACCCGATCCTGTCGATCGGCGGATCGGATCGAACGGCTCGCTCGGATCGCCCGCGCGGCGCTCTTCGGCTGGCGCGACCCGGCTCTCAAGCACTCGCGCGCTCAGCGCGTGCCCGCTTCCACGCGCCTTGCGAGCTCGAGCAGGCGCGCGGCGTCGAGCGCGACCCGATCGCCCACCGCAAGCCCGACCGCGGCCATGCGGCCACCGGCGGTCTCGATCGCAAACC
>DASPGF010000484.1:0-4970 GCA_035620755.1 Myxococcota bacterium | reverse complement strand
CATGCAGTGCAAGAGCGGCGACTGGGCGGCGTTCGATGCCGACAACACGCAGAAGCTCTGCGGCATGATTCCGTTCTGTGACTTCGGGGAGGTGATCGATCCGCCGAGCGCGGACGTGACCGCGCACGTGATCGAGATGCTCGCGCACGAGGGCTACGGCGACGACCTGCGCTGCGAGCGCGGGCGCCAGCGCCTGCTCGCCGAGCAGGAGACCGACGGCTCGTGGTTCGGGCGCTGGGGGGCGAACTACGTCTACGGAACGGGCGCGGCGCTGCCCGCGCTCGCCGCGCTCGGCGACGCGCCCGAGAGCCCGGCGGTGCGCCGCGCGGTGAAGTGGCTCGAGAAGCACCAGAACCCCGACGGCGGCTGGGGCGAAGACCTCCGCTCCTACGAGAACCCCGCGTTCGCGGGCCGCGGAACCTCCACCGCGTCGCAGACCGGCTGGGCGCTGATGGCGCTGCTCGCCGCGAAGCAGCGCTCGGCCGCCGTCGAGCGCGGCATCGCATGGCTCGTCGAGAGCCAGCGCGCCGACGGCAGCTGGGATGAGCCGCACTACACCGGAACCGGTTTTCCGCGCGACTTCTACATCAACTACCACATCTACCGACAGGTGTTTCCGCTGACCGCGCTCGGGCGCTACGCGAGCGGCAAGGCGTGAGCCCGCGCGCCTAGCCTTGCACTCGGGCGCACGCGAGACGCGCGGTGCGGCGAACGGCGGCGCGGCGCTCGCGCGCGCGATGCGAGGGGTGCGGTGGCACATTCGGCGGACGCGGACGTCGCGGGTGATCGGGCGCGCACCGGCTCCGGGCTCGCGGTGCTCGCGCCGCTCTCGATCGAGGCGCTCGTGCTGCGGCTCGGCCTGCGCGAGGCGCGCGTCGTGCGCACCGGCTGGGGCGCGCAGCGCGCACGCGCCGCTGCGCGACACCTCTCGATGTCGACGGATCGCGCGCTCGCGATTGCGGGCGTGTGCGGCGCGCTCGATCCGGAGCTCGCGCCCGGCGACGTGATCGTCGCATCGGAGCTGCTCGGCGGCGCCGGCGCGCACAAGCTCGCGGATGCCGAGGCGCTCCTCGATGCGTTGCGCGCGCTCGGTGCGCGCGCGCGGCTCGGCCCGATCCTGTCGGTCGATCAGATCGCGCGCGGCCGCGGCCGCGAGCGCCTGCGCGAGAGCGGCGCGCTCGCGACCGACATGGAGAGCCGCTGGCTCGCCGAGGCCGCACGCGGCCGCCCATTCTCGGTGCTGCGCGTCGTCGTCGACACCCCCGCGCGCGAGCTGCTGCGGCCCTCCGCAATCCTCGACGGTGTGCGCGCGCTCGCGACGCTGCGTCGCGTCGCGCCTGCGCTCGAGGCTTGGTGGCGCTCGATCCTCCAGCCGGGCTGACGTGAAACGCGGCGATTCGCGAGCAACCATCGGGCCTGCAGGCGCGATGCCAGGCGCTCGGGAACGGTGCGAACGGAGTCGATGAAATGCTGGGCCTGCTCTACCTCGCGCTCGCGACCCTGCTCGGCGACCGGATCGCGCGGCGCGTCTACCCGTTCCTCTCGTGGCCGCATCGCTCGAGCGTCGCGTTCCTCGTGGGTCTGCTCCTCAGTACGTGGTTCACCTACTTGATCTCGCTCGCGTTCGCCGCGAGCGCCGCGCCGATGCGCTACGGGAACATCGCGTTCTTCGGCACCGCGAGCGCGCTGTGCTGGGCGCTGCGCCGGCCGCCTCCGGCGCGCTTGCGCACCGCGCTGCCGCGCCCCCCGGGCTCACGAGCGTGGGACTGGGCGGCGGTTCTCTTCTTCTGCGCGATGGCCACGTGGCTCGTGTACCAGACGCTGAGCTCGCGCGGCAGCGAGCTGCTGGTCAACGCGAAGGTCCACGGAGATTTCGGCCCCCACCTCGCGATCGTCCAGAACTTCATCTGGGGCCACAACTTTCCGACCGAGTACCCATTCTTCGCGGGGCCGCCGATCAGCTACCACTTCCTCTTCTACTTCCAGGTCGCGAACCTGCACGACCTGGGGCTCGCGCTCGTCCACAGCCTGAACCTGCTGAGCGTGCTCTCGCTCGTCGCCATGCTGATCCTCGTCGGCGCGCTCGGGGAGATCGCATTCGGCTCGCGCGCGGTCGGCCGCGTCGCCGGTGTGCTGTTCTTCTTTCCGAGCACGATCGCCTACTTCACGTTCCTGCCCGCCCACGACTCGCTCGCTGCGCTGATCGAGAAGCTGCTCCACATGACGGAGTACATCCACTCGGGGCTTCCGCTCGAGAACTGGGGATTGTGGACGATGAACGTGTACGCGAATCAGCGTCACTTCGCGAGCGCGATCGGCGTGCTGTTGATCGCGTTGATCTTCCTGCTCGATTCTTATCGGAGCAGTCCGACACCGGATCGAGCCGCCGACGCTGCGGCACCGGCCTCGGCGGCCGACTCGCCGCGAGGCTCTCTCGGCGGCTTCTTGTTCTCGGGCCTGCTGCTCGGATCGCTGCTGCTCTGGAACAGCCCGACGTTCGTCTCGGCGATCGCCGTGCTCGGCGGCTTCCTGATCCTCTTCCCCCATCGGCTGAAGCTGCTCGGCCTCGCGGCCGTGGCTGCGGCGTGCTCGCTGCCGCAGCTCCTCTACCTGCGCCACGCGAGCAGCGCCTCGGACACCTATCCGCGGCTCCACTGGGGCTTCGTGCTCGATCATCCCACGCTCGTCGACGCGCTCGCCTACCTCGGAGGAACGCTGGGCGTCGCGTTGCTGCCGATCGCGTTGGCGGTTGCGCTGCTGCAGGGATTCCAGCGGCGTTTGTTCCTCGCGATGCTGGGTTTGCTGGTGCTTCCCTTCACGGTGCAGTTCCACCCGCAGATCGTCGGAATGAATCACAAGTTCATCAACATCTGGATCATCCTGGGGAATCTGTTTGCCTCCTACTCGCTCTGCTACCTCTGGCAGCTCGGGCGCTGGCGCATCGCCGGTCGAGCCGCCGCCGTGATCCTGTTCGCATCGATGACCTTGGGCGGCCTCATCAATTTGTTTCCGATCCGCAACGACTCGATGTATGGCATTGCGATCGGAGACGACCCCCTGATCGACTGGATCCGGGCTCATACACTTCCGAAGGACGTATTCCTCACGCACCCGCACATCCACCATCCGATCCACATGGCTGGCCGCAAGGTCTTCTTCGCGTGGCCCGTCTACGCCTGGTCTGCGGGCTACCCGACGCAGGAGCGACACGAGGTGCTCACCGAGATGTTCGAGAGCCGCGACCCCGAGCGCGTGTTCGACCTGCTCCAGCAAAACCAGATCGCGTACGTAGCGATCGACGACAGCCTTCGGCACGGCGATTTCGCCAAGAATCTCAACGAGGAGCTCTACGAGAAGTTCTTCCGGCGCGCGTTCGAGGGCGCGAATCAGCGCTATGGCTCGCTGGTGATCTACGAGGTGCCGAGCCGCGACGACTGGGCGGCCCGCGAATCTCGCGAAGGCGAGTGACGGCATCGCTCGCGCGGAGCCTGGCGCGGGCCGCCGACGCGATGCAGCGGCGCGACCGGGGTGCTGGCGCAGCGCGGTGAGACCCGCGAAGCTGCGAGTCGCAATGTCCGTGCATCCGCGCCCCCACGTGCTCGGCATCGACGACGGCGCGTTCGACAAGCGCGTCGATCGCCGCGTGCCGCTCGTCGGTGTCGCGATGGAGGGCGCGGATCTCGTCGAAGTGGTGGCGGTCTCGGAGTTCCCGGTCGACGGCGAGGGCGTCACGGAGTTCCTCGCGAGCTGGATCGAATCGCTGCGCGTGAGGCCCGCGCTGCAGGGCGTATTCTTCGCGGGAATCACGATTGCAGGGCTCGCGGTGATCGACGTCCGCGAGCTCTCGGGCCGTCTGGGCGTGCCCGTCGTGATCGCCAACCGCCGCGAGCGCTCCAACCAGCGCGTGATCGAGGCGCTCGAGGCCGCCGGGCTCGGCCACCGCCGCGAGATCCTCGAGCGCGCGCCCGCAGCCGAGCGCATCGACGGGCGAGTCTACGCGGCGGCGGTGGAGAGCTACCGAGAGGCTGCCGTTGCGCTGGTCCGCGCGACCCTCGGCAAATCGGATCTGCCCGAGCCGTTGCGGCTTGCGCATCTGATCGCGCGCGCGATCGCGACCGGGGAATCGCGCGGCCGCGCCTGAGCTGGCGGCGAGAGCGAGCTCGCGCGCTGCGCCGCGCGGAAGCGCAATCGGACGGACGTTCGCGCTCGGCAATGGGGATCGCGAGCCGGTCGCCGGCCGGCTGATCCTGCGCTGACGCGGATCGGGCGTCAGGCGAGCCTGCCGCGGGATCGTGTCGGAATCGAGCTACTCGGGAAGACTGAATCGCGTGACAGACAGCGCGCCGCAGCGGGTGCAAAATCCGCCCGCCCCGATGCGTTGTGGGCGACAACGTGCAATGCTGCGCCGACTCGATGTGCGAGGCATCCGAAGCATCGTCGCACACCGGCATGCAGGGGCATGCTTCGGTAGGCATCGGCATGTATCGGCGGTCATCCGCATTCATCGGTATTCATTTGCATCGTTCGCATCGTTTGCATCGTTCGCATTGACGGGGATCCCATGAACACTCGAAATCAAATTGCAGCAACGCTGCGTCGTGGGCTCGCGGTCGGGATCGCATCGGGTCTCGCGTGCGGCCTCGTGGCCGGGCTCGCGATCGCGGTGATTGCGCTGCCGACCCCGGGCTTCGCGTCGGGCGCCTACACCGCGCGGCCGCCGCAGCCCGGCGCATCGGGAATCGCGGATCGCGCCAAGTACTCGCTCGGCCAGCGCGTCTTCAACGGCAAGGTGAAGCTCGAAGCGAGCGAGGACGCGGCCGCGCAGCGCGCGCAGCTCGAGAAGCTGCAGGCCGCGCTGCCCGCGAGGGTCGCCGCCGAGAAGGATCTGGTCGCGATGGCCGGCCGGCTCTCCAAGAAGCAGCTCGCGGCGCTCGAATACTTCGTCGATCAGCGCTACCTGCAATCGGACT
>DASPGF010000483.1:0-6213 GCA_035620755.1 Myxococcota bacterium | reverse complement strand
GGGCTCGAGACCCATCGCGGCGAGCTCCTCGGCGCCGAGCTGCTCCGCGACGACGTCGGTCGCGCGCAAGCTCGCGAGCGCGCGCACCAGCTCGTCGAGCCTGCTCGAATCGATCGGCTCGGCGTCCGACCGCCAGCCGTCCTCTGCGCGCTCGACGCGGATCGCGACGGTCTCGCCGCCCTCGGTGTGGAATCCGAGCTCGACGCGCCGCGCCTCGTCGACCGCGAGCTCCGCGAGCCGCAGGTCGCGATAGTCGACCACGCCGCGCTCGATGTCGTCGAGGCTCGACTGCGAGATCGTGTAGAGAGCGCCCGAGCTGCCGCGCGCATAGCGCTCCGAGCCGCCCTCCTTCACGCCGCCGACCGCGAGGCGCGCGATCGTCGGCTCCGCGTCGCCTTCCTGCGCCGGAGTCTCGAGCTCGATCGCGAGATCGGGCGACGCGAGCCCCGTCACCGCGTCGTCGATCGCATCGTCGACGAACCCCGACGCGCGCAGATACGCAAGGCTCGACAGCAGCTGCTCGACGCTGTCCGCGTCCGCGCGGTCGTCCACGGGTGACGCGACGCGCCAACCGTCATCGCCGCGCTCGAGCACGAGCCTGGCCTCGGACGAGCTGATGCGGATGGTCTTCACCGCCGCGCGATCGAAGCTCAGGATCTGCTTGTCGCGAAACTCGTCGAGCTTCTTGCGAAACGGCTGCAGCTGGTAGCTCACCACCGTGAAGACGCGCGCATCCCCGTCGATCGCCACGTAGGTGTTGCCACCAACGGGCGTCGTCTTGCCGAGGCGCAGGACCTTCTCGGAGCCGCCGCCCTGGAAGCGAACCTGCGTGCCCTGCGCGTCGATTCCGTAGACGTCGAGCGCGCGCGGTTGCTCGATCACCGACTCGCTCGAGAGCTGCGCGATCGCGCCCGCGAGGCCGTCGACCGCGAAGGCGTCGGCCGCGGCGTCGAGCGGCGACACGATGCGCCAGTGCGCGTCGCGGCGCTCGAAGCGAATCTCGGGCGCGTCCGCGGCGCGCAGCGCGATCGACTCGATCGCGCCCTGCTCGAGGTCGCGGAACAGGCGGCCCTCCGCGGCCTTGGCGTCGAGGCGCGCCTGCTCGCCCTCGATCTCGTAGAAGTAGACGAACGACGCGAGCGCCGCGGCGAGCGCGAACAGGATCGCGGTCGTCTTCGGGCTCATTGCCGCGCGGGCTGCCGCCGGGTCCACCAGATCAGGACGCCGGCCATGGCGAGCAGCTCGGGAATCGCGAACAGCGCGCCGATCTGGATCGCGCGGCGCTGTGCGGCCGACATCTCGAAGCGCGACGCGCGCGAGCGGTTGGGCCGCACGGAGATCGCCTCGACGTCGCCGAGCAGCCAGTTCACGCTGTTCACGAACAGATCGCGGTTGCGGTAGGCGTCGATCAGCTGGTTCGACGCGAAGTCCGAGTCGCCGAACACGGCGATGCGCGCCTCTTCCGCGGCGCCGTTCGCCTCGCCCGCCCCGTCCGCATCGTCGCCCGCGTCGGCGGCGTCGCCGTCGTCGGCCGCGCCGCTCGGGTCTGCGGCATCGGCTATGTCGCCTGCGTCGGCCGCGGCTGCGGCGTCGCCGAGCTCGACGCTCCCTGCAACGGCGATCGGTACGGGCCCGGCGAGATCGTCCGCATCGAGCTCGGCGCGGCCCTCGGCGTTGAAGCGCTCGACGTCGCGCTCCGCCCAGGAGTTGTTGCCCGTCAGCACGATCTCGGTCAGGCGATCCTCGAAGCCGCTGCGCGGCCGCGCGCTGCGCGCGACGTGGAACATCGTGTACTCGCGGAGATCGCGCGTGATCGGATGACCCGGCGCGTACTGCGCGGCAAACGGCGTGGTCGCGCGGCCGAACAGCGCGAGCTCGCGGTCGACCACGACGTCGTCGCCGAGCTCGACCCCCCACTCGCCGAGCTTCTCCACGAGATCGGTCCGAACCTGCGGATCGGTGAGCACGAGCAGCGCCCCGCCGCGCGCGAGATAGCGATCGAGCGCGACCTTCTCCTCGTCGAGCATCAGCCGCGTGGCGCCCGCGATCACGACCACGTCCGCGTCCTCGGGAACGTCGCTCTGCGCGGCGAGCAGCAGCTTCTCCACCTTGTAGTTCTCGTTGCGCAGCGCCTCCGCGGCGCGCGAGTAGCCCCGCTCGGCGCTTGCGTTCTCGCCTTCGATCGGGCTCTCGCCGTGACCTTCCAGGAAGTAGACCTTCTTGTCGCCCGTCCGCGTGAGCTTGACGATCGCATTGGTGAGCGCCTCTTCGCCGATCTCGTCGACGTTGACGGACTCGCCGCCGTAGCGCAGCTGGACGATGCCCTGCCCGAGCTGCTCGGGGGTGATCTCGTAGCGCTCGAGCAGATCGGGCTTCTCGTTCGGGTCGGCGATCTCGATCACCTTGAAGCGCCCACTCGCGTACGCGTAGCGGTCGAGCGGCTCGCGCACCGACTCCCAGTCCATGCGGCGGAACAGCGCGAGCGCCTCGACGTCCTGCTCGAGCGACGCCAGCACCTTGAGCGTCTGATCCGAGAGCGAGTGCACGCGCTGCTCGCTCCAGTCGAAGCGCTTCGGGTAACGGTTCGCGAGGAACGCGCCCATGCCGAGCATCGCGACCACGAGCAAAGTCGAGATCAGCGAGCTCGAGCCGTACTTTCCCGCGCGGCGCGCCTCGCCCGAGGTCATGCGCGCGCGCAGGCCGTCGAGGTTGATCAGCGCCGCGGCGACGAGCAGCGCCGCGCCGAGGATCGCGTGCAGCACGCTCCAGCCGAGCGGAGCCGCGCCCGAGAGCGCCATGAAGAAGCCCGCGAGCGCGAACAGGATCGCCACGAGGCCGAGCGCGCCGAGCAGCGAAGACATCAGCGTGCCGCTCCCGCTAGCGCCATCGCACCGACTCCACGGCGGCCTTGGTGATCGCGAGGAAGCTCCCGATCATCATCGCGTAGTAGGCGAGATCGGAGCTGTCGACGAGACCGTTCAGCAGTGAATCGAAGTGCAGCTGCACGGACAGGTAGCGCAGCGTGTCGGCAACCGCGGGCGCGCTGCCCGCGACGCCGAACTCCGCGATGCCCGGCAGCAGCAGCAGCGTCACGAGCACCACGAGCGTGATCAGGAATGCGACGATCTGGCTGCGCGCAACCGCGGACGCCACGCCGCCGATCGCGACGTAGGTCCAGCCCAGCAGCAGCAGGCCGAGCAGGCCCGACAGGGTCTTTCCGAGCTCGGGATCGCCGTAGAAGAACAGCACGCCCGCGAACGCGCCGACGATCCCGACCATCGCGGCGATGAAGATCGCGCCTGCGACGAACTTGCCGAGCACGATGTCCCAGATCGTGAGCGGGCTCGTCAGCAGCAGCTCCTCGGTGCCGTTGCTCTTCTCGGCCGCGTACACGCCCATCGTGATGCCCGGGATCAGGAACAGGAACACCACCGAGAGCGAGCTGAAGAACTCGCGCAGCAGGCCGTCGTTGAGATTGAAGTCGTCGAGCTGATCGGGATATTGCTGGTACTGGAACAGCACCTGCTCGAACCAGGCGAGGTCGAGCACGAAGAAGATGCCCGCGAGCACCGCGAACAGGCTGAGCACGCCATAGGCGACGGGCGAGACGAACAGCGAGCGCAATTCGCGCCCCGCGACCGACGCGACGTGCTTCATGCCTCGCCCTCCGCCGCAGCGGCACGCGCACCGCTCGCGACGCCAACCGCGTCGCGAGTCGTGTACTCCGTGAAGATCTGATCCAGCGTGCGGCCGCGGCTGCGCAGCTCCGACAAGGACGCATCGAGCGCCTTGCGGCCCTCGTTGATCAGGATCACCCGCTGACAGATCGCATCCACCTCCGCGAGGATGTGCGTCGAGAGGATCACCGTGTGCTGGGTGTCGCCCTGCGACGGCGCCGTGAGCTCGCCGATCAGCGCGCGGATCTCGCGAATCTGCAGCGGGTCGAGCCCCGCGGTCGGCTCGTCGAGGATCAGCACGGGCGGATTGTGGACGATCGCCTGCGCGAGGCCCACGCGCTGCCGGAAGCCCTTGGAGAGCGTGCCGATCACCTGGCGCCGCACCGCGCCGAGCGCGGTGCGCGCGATCGCGCGATCGACCGCCGCGCGCCGATCCCGTCGCGGCACGTCCTTGATTCTCGCTACGTACGCGAGATAAGAGTCGACGGTCATCTCGGGGTAGAGCGGCGGCGTCTCGGGCAGGTATCCGATCGCGCGGCGCGCCGCGATCGGATCGGCGAAGATGTCGTGGCCCGCGATCACCGCCGTGCCGTCCGTCGGCGGCAGGAAGCCCGTGAGCATGCGCATCGTGGTGGTCTTGCCCGCACCGTTCGGGCCGAGGAAGCCCACCACTTCGCCGCGTTCGATCGAGAAGTCGATGCCCTCGACCGCCACGAGGTCTCCATAGCGTTTGGCGAGACCGCGCGCCTCGATCATCGGCTCCGCCCTGCCCCCGTCATCGCGTCCTGCATCGCTTCCTGAATCGCTTCATGCTCGCTGCTCGCGGCCGTTAGACGACCGCGCGCGCTCGCAGGTTCGCGCATCGTGCGGCTCGTGCGGCTCGCGCGGTGCAGTGGGCTCTTGCAGCGCGCAGCGCTGCGCGAAGCGCGCGAGACTATAAGAACTTGTCGTGGAGCGTCAACGCCGCTGCGCGGCCGCGTCACAGGGACGCCGCGTCGGTTGCAACGCGCGCGCAACGCAGCGGCGCGCCGCCTAGCGGCTGACGATGATCCAGCGAAAGTAGCTCGAGGAGCCCGGCACGCGGCCGCCCGAGCCGGGCGAGTAGCGGAGGTCGCCGGCGCCATCGGAGCCGCTCACGATCTCCTTGAAGGCCTCGATCTTGGTCTCGGGGTCCTCGGGGTTGAGGCCGTGGAACACGATCTCGACGCGCTGCTTGGTCTCGAGCACGTTGAGGATCAGCGCGGCGAGCGTGAAGAGCTTGCCGATTCCCTCCACCGCTTCCACCGAGAAGCGCGGCACGGCGATCTCGGAGAGCTCGAATCCGTATTCGAGTCGCATCGCTTCCCCCTAATGCGGATCCGGGCGCCGCAGAATGCCGCCAGCGCGCATCGGTGTCAACCGCCGCGCGGCTTCGACATCGCCTGCAGCTGCTGGACGAGCTCGTCGCGGCTGAACACGCCCTTCTCAACGAGCAGCTGCGCGATCGCGCGGAGCATCGCATCGGTCGACGCGCTCGCGCCGCCCGGCGCGCGCGCGGCCGGGCGCGCGCTCTCCAGAGCGGGCGAGTCGATGAACTCGAGGGGGCCGTCGGGGTCGTAGCTGTCGAGCTCATCGACGCCCACGTAGCGCGGCGCCGCGTCGGCTGCCGCAGCCGCCTCGACGTCCGCTCCCGCGGCGGGCTGCATGTCCTCGACGTTCGGATCGAGGATCTGCGCGACGGGGGCGAGCCCGCGCGAAGCGCCGCGCGGCGCGCCGGCCTTCGCGGCGAGCGGCGGCGATTCGGGAGCGAGCGCGGGGCCAAAGCCCTTGAACTGGTAGTGGCGAAAGATTCCGTCGTCGAGCTCGCTCGGCGCGACGAGCACCGCCTGCACGCTCATCCCGACGAGCGTGCAGATCTCGGCAACGACTTCGGGGTCGGACGGATCCTCCATGCCGAGGTAGAGGATCCGGTTCTCGCCGCTGGCGTTGATCAGCAGCGGAAGGCAGCGGTGCTTCTCGACGAGCTCGACGGGCACCAGCTCGAGCACCTCGGCGCTGATCTGCTTTCCCCTCAGCTGCACGACGGGAAGGTTGAGCTGGCTCGCGAGCACGCGCACGAGCGTGGACTCATCGACCAGCCCGAGCCGCAGCATCGCCATTCCGAGCAGGCCGCCCGTGCGCTTCTGCTCCGCGAGCGCCTCGGTGAGCTGCGCGGCGTCGATCGCGCCCGCGGCGACGAGCATCTGGCCGAGCTTGACCCGTTTGCGCTTGGACTCCGGCACGCCGGCTCAATCGGCCCGACGCGGGTTTCACCTGAACTCGCAGCGGAATCGGCTGGCGCCGCACGCCCCGCGCGAGCGACCGCGCGGCGCCCAGCCGCGCTCGGACGAGCTCACACGAGCTCGAACGTCGCGCCGAGCTGCGCGGCGAGCGCGCCGATCAGACCATCGCGGATCGACCCCGCGTCCACACCATCGCGGTTGCACAGCACGGCGCTCGCGACGCGGCGACCCTTCAGATCCGGGTGGCAACCCGCCCATGCGCTCGCCCCCGGGCC
>DASPGF010000482.1:0-4687 GCA_035620755.1 Myxococcota bacterium | reverse complement strand
CGCGCCAGGCGCGCTCGGAGAGATCGAACGAGAGAGAGGGGGGAGGGAGAGAGATGAGGCGGAGAGAGAGATTGGAGGAGAGAGGGGAGTGACCGAGGCGGCGGGTGTCTTCCGGGCCTCCGACGGGGCAAGCCCTTGATTGGTGGCCGGGGCGACGCTGCGGAATTCCCTCGAGCCCTGGCGCGACAGCGCTGGCATTAACCGGCTCGCATGTCCGACTTAGCGTCTTCGAGGAGAAGCTGGACGCTGCCGCGGTGTACCGGTTCACATCCCGATTGGATGAGGCCACACCGTTGGCAGCCGACCGAGGCGACTCCTCTCGAGCTCCCGGCGCGTGCTGGAAGCTCCCGGGTCCGGGAAGACCTCCCGCGCCGCGACCGCGGAATCCGACATTTGGCATCGGCTCCGCGAATCGTTCGCTCGCCCCCACCGACACTCGAGTCTGTACGCTCGGCGCGCGGCGCGTGGTGCGGTCGACGGAAGCGAGACCTCGGTTCTCCTCCAGCCGCGATCCACAGCGTACGCGTTCACCTTACTCCTCGAGGCGCGAGCAATCAATCGAATTCTGCTCGAAGTGCGCAATCGATCGATTCGCTCGACAAGCGCGAGGGCGCTTTCGCGTGACGGCGCCCGGGCAGCGCGCCGCCCGGTGGGCGCTCAATCGAGGGCCGCCGGAGCCGCGCGGGAGCCCACACCCCGCGGGACCGACGCATGCCGGCGATCTCGCTACACTCGCGCCCGCCCGGAGCGGGCTCGCGAGCGCGCGTGCGGGCGTCTCGCCGCGGTCGGCGAGCTCTGCGCTCGCGCGCGGGCCGCTCAGCGAGACCCGCGCTCGAGCCGGCGCGGGAGTGGGCGCCGCAGTGCGGCTCGGCGAGACCCGCGCTCGAGCGGGCGCGGAGATAGGCGCCGCAGCCCGCGCGAGCGAGACGCAGCGCGCGGGCTCGGCGAACCAGCAGCTGGCTGGCGGACTGATGGGGGAACCGTGGCGCGCCGCATCATCCTCTGCGACGGAGCGGAGCTGGCCCGCCTCTGGGGCCGGATCGGCACCGGCGAGATCGAGGTGCTCACCTGGGTGCCTCGCGAGGACGAGCCCCGCGCGCGCCCGCCGGGCTTCCACTCGCTGCAGGGCGGGCTCACGCCCGAAGCCATCGAGAAGCTCGGCGCCGAGAGCGGGGACGAGTTCGCGCTCGTCAGCGAGGACGCGCCGTTCGTGCGCGCGGCCGTGGCGGCGATCGCGGCGGTCCAGCCCGACGCGCCGCTGCTGCTGCTCTCGGACAAGGTCAGCTCCGAAGACCTCCCCGACCACCCGTGCCTGCTGCGAACGGGCCTGCGATCGCTGATCCGCGACGACGTCGACGAGGAATTCGCGCACCTGGCGAACCTACACCGAGTTGTGGAGCTTCGCCTGCTGGTCGATTCGCACGAGAAGCTCGGCATCCTGCTGCAGCCCGACCCCGACCCGGATGGCATCGCCTGCGGCTACGCGCTGCGCGCGCTGCTCGGCCGCAAGCGGCCCACGGCTCCGCTGATCTCGTTCGGCGAGGTCAAACGGCCGGAGAACATCGCGATGATCAACGCGCTCGGGATCGACGTGCGCACGATCGAGCCCAGCGATCTCGACGAGTTCGACGGGCTCGCGTTGCTCGACGTCCAGCCCTCGGTGTTCGGCGAGAACATGCCCGCGCGCTTGCGCTCGGTCGACGTCGTGATCGACCACCATCCTGAACGCCCCGGCTACGACGCGATATTTCGCGACGTCCGCCCGAGCTACGGCGCGACGTCGACGATCCTCGCGGAGTACATCCGCGCCTCGGGCATCGACCTGTTCCCCAAGCTCGCGACCGCGCTCGTCTACGGCATCAAGAGCGACACCCAGCTGCTCGGTCGCGAGACGAGCACGCAGGACATCGCATCGTTCGCATACCTGCACGCGAGCCACAGCCCCGCGCTGCTGCGCCGCATCGAGCGCCCTGCACTGCCGACCGACGGGCTGCGCGCGCTCGGTCGCGCGCTCGCTCGCACGCACGTCGAGGAGGGCATCCACCTGCTCGTGCTCGGGCGCGTCGGCGAGGAGGTGATTCCGCAGGTCGCGGATCTCGGGCTGCAGGCCGAGGGCGCGGAATGGGCGATCGCGGCGGGAATCGTCGGATCCGATCTCATGTTCTCGGTCCGCAATGTCGGCTACGTGCGCGCCGCGGGCGAGGTGGTGCGCGCGGTCGTCGAGGGGCTCGGCGTCGGCGGCGGACACCGCTCGATGGCGAAGGGCATCATCCCGCTGAAGGCGTTTCGCGCGGTCTATGGGGACGCGACGCGCGAGCGCATCCGGGTCGCGCTGCACGACGCGTTCGTCAACGCGATCCACGGCGACTGACGTGGCACGTCCGATCGAGCTGCCGAATGCGGCGGCGCTTGCGGATTGTGTCGGCCGCGACCTCGGCACCACCGATTGGATCGAGATCTCACAGGCGCGCATCGACGCGTTCGCGGAGGCGACCGGCGATCGTCAGTGGATCCACTGCGATGCCGAGCGCGCGCAGCGCGAGTCGCCCTTCAAGTCGACGGTCGCGCACGGCTACCTCACGCTCTCGCTCGTGCCCGTGCTGCTCGCGCAGCTGCTCGTGGTCGCCGGCGACGGCACGGTGATCAACGCGGGAATCGAGAAATTGCGCCTGTCGGCTCCCGTGCCGTCGGGCTCGCGCATCCGGCTCTCCGCGACGATCCGCGACACGCGCAAGCTTCCGCGCGGCGGCGTGCGGGTCGCGTTCGAGATCCGCATCGACGTCGAGGGCGCCGCCAAGCCCGCCTGCCACGGCGAGATCACCTACGTCTACCTCTGATCCCGAACCTGCCTGCCACGGCGAGATCACCTACGTCTGCCTCTGATCGGGATCGCGCCGCCCGGCGCGCGCGAGCGGCTTGACGTCGCCGGACACGCCGCCGATCCTGCCATCATGCGGCTCGCGATCGCGCAGGTGAATCCGACCGTCGGCGACCTCGCGGGCAACCGCCGGATCGTCGAGGAGGCCGCCGCCAAGGCCGCGAGTGAGCGCGCGGACCTGCTCGTCCTACCTGAAATGGTGTTGACCGGCTACCCGCCGATGGACCTGCTCGAGCGCAACGGCTTCGTGCGTGACCAGCTCGCCGAGCTCGACGCGCTGCTTCCGATCTCGCGCAGCGTGCCGATCGCGCTCGGCGCGGTGCTCCCGCACGAGCAGCGCGGCAGCGCGCGCCTCCACAACGCCGCGGTGCTGCTCGCGGGCGGCGAGCGGCGCGCGGTGCGCGCGAAGTCGCTGCTGCCGAGCTACGACGTGTTCGACGAGCGTCGCTACTTCGCGCCCGCCGCGGAGCGCCGGCCCGTGACGCTGCGCGCGGGCTCGCCGCCGCTCGGGTTGACGGTCTGCGAGGACGCGTGGGTCGACCAGATCGGCTATGAGGTCGACCCCGTCGGCGAGCTCGCGCGCGCGGGCTGCGCGGCGATCCTGAATCTCTCCGCATCGCCGTGGCACGTCGCGAAGCCCGCCGAGCGCCGGCGCGTCGTCGCTGAGCTCGCGCGCAAGCACGGCGTTCCGATCTGCTTCGTGAACCAGGTCGGTGGCAACGACGAGCTGATCTTCGACGGCGGCTCGTTCGTAGTCGACGCGCGCGGCCGCGTCTGCAGGCAGCTCGCGCTGTTCGAGCCCGCGTTCGAGATCGTCGAGCTGCCCGATCCCTCGGGCGCGGAGCCCGCCGCGTGCGCCGCGGACCCGGACGCGATCGCGCAGCTCGAAGCGGGGCTGGTGCTCGGCATCCGCGACTACTTTCGCAAGCAGGGGCTTCCGCCCGGGGCGGTGATCGGTGTCTCGGGCGGCGTCGATTCCGCGGTCACCGCGCACCTCGCCGTCGAGGCGCTCGGCGCGGAGCGCGTGCTCGGCGTCGCGATGCCGGGGCCGTTCTCGTCCGCGCACAGCCTCGAGGACGCCCAAGCGCTGCACCGAACGCTCGGCATCGAGGTGCGCTGCGTCGACGTGCGGCCGATCTACGACGCCTACCTCGAGAGCTTCCGGACCGTTATTGGCGAGCGCGAAGACTACGGAATCGCGGGCCAGAACATCCAGAGCCGGATTCGCGGCGCGCTGCTGATGGCGATCTCGAACGCGGAAGGAAGGCTCGTGCTGGCCACGGGCAACAAGAGCGAGCTGAGCATCGGCTACTGCACACTGTACGGTGACACCGTGGGCGGCCTGGCGGTGCTCGGCGACGTCTACAAGCGCGACGTGTACGCGCTCGCGCGGCGCGCGAACGCGAGCGCGGAGCGAATTCCCGCGCGCTCGATCGCCAAGCCTCCCTCGGCCGAGCTGGCTCCGGGCCAGCTCGACAGCGACGACCTGCCCCCGTACGAGATCCTCGACGCGATCCTCGAGCGCGCGATCGAAGGCGGCTGCGGCGCCGAGGGCATCGCGCCCCCGCTGGGCGCGAGCCGCGCGACCGTGCGCGAGATCGTCGAGCGCCTCGACCGCAACGAGTACAAACGCCGGCAGGCGCCGCTCGTGCTGCGCACGTCTACGAAAGCGTTCGGCTCCGGCCGCCGCCTCCCGATCGTCCACCGCTATCGGGCCTGAACCACCCGGCTGGGCGCTCGACCCTCGCATCACCGAACCGCGCGCGGCCACCCGGCTCGATTCGCGCAGAGCCGGGATCGGCGCGTGCT
>DASPGF010000481.1:0-4256 GCA_035620755.1 Myxococcota bacterium | reverse complement strand
GTGTCGCTCGCATCGGCGGGCATGCGGACGGCGCGCGCGGCTCCTAGAATTTTCAGTATGAGGGATTCGTTCGACTACGTCATCGTCGGCGGTGGATCGGCGGGCTGCGCGCTCGCGAATCGGCTGTCGGCCGACCCGGCGACGTCGGTGCTCGTGGTCGAGGCGGGTCGACCCGACTACCGCTGGGACGTGTTCATCCACATGCCCGCGGCGCT
Organism: Myxococcota bacterium; assembly: GCA_035620755.1. GTDB lineage: Bacteria > Myxococcota_A > UBA9160 > UBA9160 > SMWR01 > JACZVU01. The sequence continues at coordinate 4,041 of DASPGF010000481.1, read as the reverse complement.
GATGTTCCCGATCGGCAGCCGCTTCTACGACTGGCGCTACCAGTCGGAGCCCGAGCCGTTCATGAACGGCCGGCGCATCTACCATGCGCGCGGCAAGCTGCTCGGCGGCTCGTCCAGCATCAACGGCATGATCTTCCAGCGCGGCAATCCGCTCGATTACGAGAAGTGGGCGAGCGATCCCGGCATGGAGCGCTGGAGCTACGCGCACTGCCTGCCGTACTTCAAGCGCATGGAGAGCTGCACCGCGGGCGCGGACGCGTATCGCGGCGGCGAGGGGCCGCTCGTGCTCGAGCGCGGCCCGGCCGAGAGCCCGCTGTTCGGCGCGTTCTTCGCGGCCGTCCAGCAGGCGGGCCATGCGCTCACCGACGACGTGAACGGCTATCGCCAGGAAGGCTTCGCGCGCTTCGATCGCAACATCCGCCGCGGCCGGCGCTGGAGCGCGTCGTCCGCCTACCTGCGCCCCGTGCTGCATCGCAAGAACCTCGCGGTGGTCACGCGCGCGCTCGCGACGCGAGTCCGCTTCGACGGCAAGCGAGCCGTCGGGCTCGACTACGAGCGGCTCGGCGCGCGGCGCTCGGTGCGCGCGCGCGAGTTGATCCTCTGCGGTGGAGCGATCAACTCGCCGCAGCTGCTGCAGCTCTCGGGCGTGGGCAACGCGGCCGAGCTCGAGGCGCTCGGCATCCGCGTGGTCCACGCGCTGCCCGGCGTGGGCGAGAATCTCCAGGATCACCTCGAGGTCTACGTCCAGTACGCGAGCAAGCTTCCCGTCTCCGTGGCGCCCGGGCTCGCCAAGTGGCGCCGGCCGATCATCGGCTTCGAGTGGCTGTTCTTCCGCAAGGGCCTCGGCGCGACCAACCACTTCGAGGCGGGCGGCTTCCTGCGCAGCAACGAGCGTGTCGAGTACCCGAACCTGATGTTCCACTTCCTGCCGATCGCGGTTCGCTACGACGGCTCGGCGCCGTCTCGCGGCCACGGCTATCAGGTGCACATCGGCCCGATGAACTCCGACGCGCGCGGATCGGTCAAGATCCGCTCCACGGACGCGCGCATCCACCCCGCGCTGCGCTTCAACTACCTGTCGACCGAGCAGGATCGCACGGAATGGATCGAGATGGTCCGCATCGCGCGCGACATCCTCAACCAGCGCGCGTTCGCGCCGTTCAACGCGGGCGAGCTCTCGCCCGGGCCGTCGGTGCAGAGCGACGCGGAGATCCTGAAGTGGGTCGCGAGCGACGCCGAGACGGCGCTGCATCCATCGTGCACCAACAAGATGGGTCGCGACGAGATGTCTGTGGTCGATCCCGAAACGTTCCGCGTGCACGGCCTCGAGGGCATCCGCGTCGTCGATGCATCCGTGATGCCGTACGTGACGAACGGGAACATCTACGCGCCGACGATGATGATCGCCGAGAAGGCCGCGGATGCGATCCTCGGCAACACGCCGCTGCCGCCGGAGCGCGTCGCGTTCTACCGCGCGCGTCAGTAGCTCGTGTCCGGCTGCTGCGCCTTGCGCCGCGCGATGAAGTCGAGCAGCGCCTCGTCGACGCCGGGATCGATCGCGGGCGGCTCGTACTCGGCGAGCATGCGCTTCCAGATCGCGTTCGCGCGCTGCGCGGCGTCCTGCGCGCCCTCGCCGAGCCACTGCTCGAAGCTGTTGTTGTCCGCGATCGTCGAGCGGTAGAAGGCCGTCTCGAAATTGGCCTGCGTGTGCGCGCAGCCGAGGAAGTGCGAGCCGGGCCCGACCTCGCGGATCGCCGCCATCGCCTGCCCGTTCTCGCTCATGTCCACGCCGGCCGCGAGCACCTGCAGCATGCCGGCCTGGTCGGCGTCGAGGATGAACTTCTCGTAGCCGATCGCGAGCCCGCCCTCGAGCCAGCCCGCGACGTGCAGCATGAAGTTCACGCCCGCCAGCAGCCCGTGCTGCAGCGTGTTCGCCGACTCGTAGGCGGCCTGCGCGTCGGGAATCTTCGACGCGCAGAGTCCGCCGCCGCTGCGAAACGGCACGCCGAGCCGGCGCGCGAGCGCAGCGGTCACGTAGAGAACGAGCTGTGGCTCGGGGGTGCCGAAGGTCGGCGCGCCCGACTGCATCGAGATCGAGCTCGCGAACGCGCCGAAGATCACCGGCGCACCGGGCTTCACGAGCTGCGCGAACGCCATCCCCGCGAGCGCCTCGGCGAGGATCTGCGCGGATGCGCCCGCGACCGTCACGGGCGACATCGCGCCCGCGAGCACGAACGGCGCGATCAGCACCGCCTGGCCGTGCCGCGCATACACCTTGAGCGCGCCGAGCATCGTCGAGTCCCAGACCATCGGCGAGTTCGCGTTGACCAGACCGAGCACGACCGGGTGGCTCTCGACGAACGCGTCGCCGAACACGAGCCTCGCCATCGACACCGAATCTTCCGCGCGCTCGGGGGCGGTCACCGATCCCATGAACGGCTTGTCGGAGTAGCGGATGTGGCTGTAGATCATGTCGAGGTGGCGCTTGTTGACGGGCAGCTCGACGGGCTCGCAGAGCGTGCCGCCCGCGTGGTGCAGCGCGGGCGTCATGTAGGTGAGCTTCGCGAAGTTGCGGAAGTCGTCGAGGCTCGCGTAGCGCCGCCCGTCGTCGAGGTTGCGCACGAACGGCGAGCCATAGGCGGGGGCGAACACCGTGTAGGGGCCGCCGATGCGAACGCTGCGCGCGGGGTTGCGCGCGTGCTGCACGAATTCCGCGGGCGCCGACGCCTTGACGAGCGATCGGCACAGCCCGCGCGGGAAGCGCACGCGCTCGCCGTCGACCGTCGCGCCCGCCTGTCTCCAGAGCGCGAGCGCCTCGGGGTCTCCGCGGAACTCGATCCCGATCTCCTGCAGGATCGTCTCCGCGTTGTTCTCGATCGTCTCGAGATCCTCGTCGCCGAGCACCCCGTAGGGCGGGAGCTTGCGCGTGAGGTAGGGAACGATCTCGCGCGAGCCCTGCGCGCGCGCGGCGCGGCGCGACTCGCGGCCGCCCGTGCGCGAGCGCGCTCTCTGCGCTGGCTGCATGTCCATCTCCCTTCCGAACGCGCGAACCGGAGCCCGCGACGCGTGCGAGGATGCGGGCTCGCGATCCGTGCGAGGCCCCGAGCCGGCGACCCGTGCGAGGATAGGGGCCCGGCCGGAGCCGCTGCTGCCACGCGCCGCATCGGGCGTGAGTCGAGCCCTGGTATATCAAAAATATATTACTAACCTCCCAGCATGGCAGCCAGCGTCTACGAGCGTCTGCTCGCGGGAATCGCGCTCGGCGATCATGCGCCGGGCTCGCCGCTGAGCGAGAAGGAGCTCGCGGCGCAGCTCGGCGCGGGCCGAACGCCCGTGCGCGAGGCCCTGCTGCGGCTGCGCTTCGAGGGGCTGGTGCGCGTCGTCGCGCGCGGCGGAAGCTTCGTGGCCGAAACCTCGATCCGGCAGATTCGCGAGATCACGGAGGTTCGCCTCGCGCTCGAGGCGTGCTCCGGTCGGCTCGCGGCCGCGCGCTGTGGCGAGCAGCGGCTCGCCGAGCTCGAGGCCTGGCTCGGCGTGTGCCGCGAGCAGTGGCCCGGGCTCACGGCGCGCGAGCGCATGCAGCGCGACCTCGAGTTCCACGCGCTGATCGACCGCGCGGCCGCCAACGAGACGCTCGCGCGGCAGCTCGCGATGCTGCGAAACCAGGCGGTGTTGTTCTGGGGGCAGGCCGCAGCCGATCGCTACGCGCTCGAGCCCGTGATCGAGGAATACCGCGAGGTCGTCGCGGCGCTCGCCGCGCGCGACCCCGAGCGCTGCGCGCGCGCGCTGCAGCAGCACGTGCTCGAGCACGTCACGCGCATCCAGAGCTACCTGCGGCCCGAGCCGCAGCCGCTGTCCGCGGGCTCCGCGACGTGAGGCCGGCGCGCGCCGAGTCGTGCCGGATCTGGGTGATCGATGGGCGCGTCGACGCGGCGACCTTCGAGCGGCTCGGCGACGCGCGGGAGCTCGCGGACGCGCTCTCGGAGCGAGTCGGCGCGCTGATCACCAGTGCGTGTAGCGACCCCGAGGCGCTGATCGCCG
>DASPGF010000480.1:0-2397 GCA_035620755.1 Myxococcota bacterium | reverse complement strand
GGGGGGGGCCGCCGCCGCGGCGGGCGACCCCCCGCTCCCCCATCAACCTGGCGCGCAGCAGCTACGACCAGCGTGATTGACAGGGCCCCGGCCAGCGGCGAATCCGTCGACGGAGAGCGGAGCCGCCCCGGGCGTTAGTCGCTCGCGTCGACGGGCGCTCCGACCGCGCAACTCGCGCGCGCGCCGTCGGGCGCGCAGAGCAGGTCGAGCCCGAGCCAGTAACGACCGTCGCGCGCGGCCTTGCACCACGCGACGCGCGCGACCGTCGCGCCGATCGAACGGCCGTCGAGGCTCTGCACCTCGACGCGCAGCAGCGCGCCGATGCGCTCGGGCAGGTCGACGCCGAGGCACATGCCGAGCGGGGACACGTCGCGCGTGAAGCCTCGCCGCGGCGTCTGGCTGGCGCGCGCGCGCGGAAAGGGCGTGTACTGCGCGCAGCGCACCTCATCGCTGCGCGGCTCGCGTCGCGTGCGCTGGAAGCGAACCTCGCGGTCGATGCGGATCGGTCGCGAATCGGGCACAAGCTTCGGCACTGCAGAGGTCATCGTCTCGCTCTCCCCTATCCGTTGCAGTTTCGTTGGCTGGCGCTGGCTTCGAACGGCGCGGGCTTCGACCGGCCGTCGCTGGGCGGGCTCGCGATCGCCGCGAGTCGCGCGGCGCCTTCGCGCGCGCGCTTGCGGCGGAGCCCGCGGTCGACCGCGGCGCTGACCTGCGCCACGTCGAAGGGCTTCTCGATGTAATCGCAGATCTGCGCGCGAATGCCCTCGACGGCACTCTCGACGCTCGCGCAGCCCGTGATGATCACGATCTCGGTCTGCGGGAACTCGGCGCGCAGGCTTCGCATCAGCTCGACGCCGTGCACGTCCGGCATGTTGAGGTCGAGCGTGACGAGGTCGACGGGCGCCGCGCGCAAACGCTCCAGCGCCTCGGCCGCGCGGTCCGCCTGCAGCACGTGGTAGCTCGGCGAGAGGATCATCCGCAGCGACTCGCGCGGGCCGCGCTCGTCGTCGACGACCAGGATGGTTTCGCGCGCTGCGCTGTCGGCCATCGGGACCCCCGGCATCGCCATTCGCGCGCCTGCATCGCAAGCGCCGTGCCAGCTCCCGCCGCGCGCGGAGCCAGCGACTCAGTCGACTGATTTCACTCGTGAATTACCGCGAGCTTCGCGCCGCGTGCGGCACCGCCGCCGGCGCGCCGGGCGTTCCGGCGCGAACGCGATCTCGCGCGCCGGGTTACAACTCGTCGAAATCGGTGGGGAATCTCGGCCGTTCGGAGGGGAACGCCGCGCGCGCCTCGCGTTCGCGCGGCGCGTGAGCCGCGCTCAGCCGGGCGCGATTCCGTAGCGGTCCATCTTGAGCTTGAGCGCGCGGCGCGTGACCTGGAGCGCTTCGGCCGCGCGCGTCTGATTGCCGCCCGCGCGCGCGAGCGCTTCGGCGATCAGCGCCTTCTCGAGCTCGCCGACGGCGTCCTCGAGGCCGAGTCGTCCCTGCCGCAGCGAATCGCCCAACGCCTCGAGCTCGCTCGCGCGCACGATGGCGCGCGGCAGGTCGCGCGGCTCGAGCACCTCGCCCTCCGCGAGCGCGACCGCGCGCTCGATCGCGTTTTCGAGCTCGCGCACGTTGCCCGGCCACGCGTAGCGCTCGAGCGCGGCGATCGCGTCGCGCGCGAGCCGCGTCGGCCCGCGGCCGGCCTCGGTGCGCGCCTTGGCGAGGAAGTGCTCGGCGAGCCGCCGCACGTCCTCGCGCCGCTCGCGGAGCGCGGGCAGCTCGATCGGCACGACGTTGATGCGATAGAAGAGGTCGGCGCGGAAACGGCCCTGCGCGACATCCGACGCGAGGTTGCGATTGGTCGCCGCGATCACGCGCACGTCGACCTCGATCGGCGTCGAGCCGCCGAGCCTCTCGATCTGCCTCTGCTGGAGCGCGCGCAGCAGCTTCGCCTGCACGCCGATGCCGAGCTCTCCGATCTCGTCGAGGAACAGCGTGCCGCCCGCAGCGGTCTCGAATTTGCCGATGCGGCGCTCGCGCGCGTCGGTGAACGCGCCGCGTTCGTGGCCGAACAGCTCGCTCTCGATCAGCGGATCGGGGATCGCCGGGCAATTGACGGCGAGGTACGGCTCGCCAGCGCGCTCGCCGAGCTCGTGCAGCGCGCGCGCGACGAGCTCCTTGCCGGTTCCGCTCTCCCCCTGGACGAGCACCGTCGCGCGCGTCGAAGCGACGCGGCGCAGTGTATGAAACAGCTCCTGCATCGGCGGGCTGCGCCCGATCAGCCCGCCGAGCCGCTCCTGCGCGTCGGCGGCCGCGCGCAGCCGCACCACCTCGCGCTCGAGCTCGCGGCGCGCGAGCAGCTGGTGGACCTTGATGCGCAGCGCCTCGATCTCGAACGGCTTGGTGATGT
>DASPGF010000479.1:0-2492 GCA_035620755.1 Myxococcota bacterium | reverse complement strand
TTTTGATGGTAGGATGGGGAATTCGCGGCGCGTGGCACAGGGCTTGCTCGGTAGCGGGGTCCGCAGCTTCGGGGTCGCAAGGGGTTTCGATGTCGCATCAGCTCAAGCGGTTTCTGCTCGACGAGAGTGGTCTCGAGACGGTCGAGTGGGCGATTCTCGGCGGTGTGATCGTGGCTACCACCGCCGCGCTGTTCGCGTCGATCGGCCAAGACATGTTTCGCGCGATCACGTCCCTTCAGGGCGAGACGGCGACGATCCCGTAGCGCGCGTCAGCCGCCGAGATCCTTGTCCTTCGGGTTCGGCTTGGTGGCGAGCGCGATGCCGCGCGCGCCCGCCTGCTGGGCGACGTCGAGGATGTTGACGGCCTGACCGAGCAGCACGGCGCGGTCGCCGCGCAGCACCACGATCTTCTCGCGCGCGTCCGCGAGCGCCGACTCGAGCACCTCGAACAGACGATCCTCGGGCACGATCGCGTCGTTGATCATCATCTCGCCGTCCGCGCCCACCGAGACGGTCACGCCCTGGGGCGTCTCGTCCACGACGTCCGCGCCGGGCAGATCGATGTTCTTGCCCTGGTTCTGGATCACCGACGTCGTGACCATGAAGATCACGAGCAGCACGAGGAACACGTCGGTCAGCGGCGTGATGTTGATCTCCGCGATGATGCCGCCATCGGAATCCTCGCGGTCAGGCTGGTACGAAGCTGCCACCGCGCACCTCCGCTGCGTTCGATCCGCTTCCCGCCGCGGTCTCGACGAAGATCAGCGCCTGCAGGAAGCGCTCACACGATCGCGCGTAGGTGGTTCCGAGCGCGCTCGCGCGGGTCTGAAGATAGTTGAAGAACATCAGCGCGACGATTGCGACGAACAGGCCCGCGGCCGTCGCGACCAGCGCCTCCGAGATGCCCGCGGCCACCACCTCGAAGCCGCCGACCCCCTCGATCGCCATGCTGTGGAACGCGCGGATGATGCCCACGACCGTGCCGAACAGGCCCACGTAGGGCGCGAGCGAGCCGATCGTGCCGATCACCCAGAGCCCGCGCTTGAGGTCGGAAACCGCCTCCTGTCGCGCGGTCGACAGCACGCGATCGAGATCCTCGATCGCGATGTTCCGCCAGCGCATCGCCTCGAGGAACACCTTCGAGAGCGGCGTGTCGGTCTTCTCGCAGATCGAGCGCGCGCCGGCGACGTCGCGCCTCACCAGCAGCTCGATGGTCTGGCGCGTGATCGCGCGGCTTTGGCTCTCGAGTCCCCGGTAGCGCCACATGCGCTCGAAGAGAATCGTGAGCGTGATCACAGAAGCCACCGCGAGCGGATAGACGGTGAGACCGCCATCCTGCAGCAGCTGCAGCAACGTACGCGCCTCCATTCAGCGCCCCTCCATCAATCGAACCGTCACTCGATCACTCGGATCAGTCGGAAGTCTGCAAATTTACACAATCGGTCGCGGGATGCGTGCCTGCCGAACTCCGGGGGGAACACGCAACACCGACGCAGCTTCACCCGGTGCTCCGCCGCCCGCGTTTCGACGCTTTGCCCCCCGCGACTTGAAGGGAAAGTTTTTGGTTCGATTCGAGCGCCGTTCGACCGATGAGGCCAGTGGTCGTGTACGCCCGACCGCCATCGCTATCATCGGTCGGAAATTCGCAGCGGGAGCAGGCGCAGCGCGCATGGCACAGCAGTCGATCCTCAAGCCGCGTATTCGGCAGCAGCGCGCGAGGCTCCGGCTCGCGACGGCGTTTGCGCCCGCGGCCGCAGCCGGCGCGGCGCCTCGCGACTTTCCGATGCAGTTTCGCGAGCCCGACGCGGGCAAGAGTCGGCTCGCGAGCGGCGGAATCTCGGCCGCGATCCACCTGGGCGCGCTCGGGCTGCTGTTCCTGTTTGCGGCCATGAAGCCCGAGATCGTGGAGGACATCATCCCCGTCCAGCTCCTCCACGAGGCAGCGCCCAAGCCGCCCGCGCCCGCGCGCAGGGCGCTCGCGGAGCGCAGCAAGCTCGAGTTCGCGCCCGCGATGCAGACCGTGCAGCCGCAGATCGTCAATCCGCGGGTGATCGCGAACGCGGCGCCCGCGATCAGCGCGGAGATGCTCGAGATGGACACCCTCAACGCGGTCGCCGCGCCCACGCAGGTGAAGCGGACCGCGATCGACGTCGATCGCGTGTCGGCGGTCGGATCGGTCGGCGGCTACCAGGCATCGAAGGTCGACGTGAACCAGGCCGCGGGCCCCGCGGTGCGCGGGCCGATCGCCGCGGCCGGGCCGGTCGGCCCCTCGGTCGGACCGCGCAAGGTCGACGGCGTCGACGGCAACACGTTCGGCACGGGATCGCTCGCCATCAACCAGGGCTCGTCGGTGCGCGACGGCGTGCTCTCGTCCCGCGACGTCGTCGGATCGCCCGAGGGTGCGGTGGTCGTGAGCGTCGACACGGCGGTCGGCGAGGGCAATCTGCGCGGCCCGGGTGGAACCGGCACGGGGCTGCTCGCCGACGCGGTCG
>DASPGF010000478.1:0-2860 GCA_035620755.1 Myxococcota bacterium | reverse complement strand
ACTCGACGATCCGCGGCTCCACGACTTCGATTACCCCGAGGATCTGAACCTGCGCCGGCTGCGCGATGCAGAGGTGATCGGCACGGTGATGGCCAACACCAGGCCGGATCGCGCGCTCGAGATCGGGACGGCGGAGGGGCGTACGACCGCACTGATGGCCGCGAACGCTCCGGAGACCGAGATCCATACGATCAACATCCCGCCGGACGAGCTCGCGCGCGGAGAGGGGGGAAAGCGCACGACGGGTCGGCTCGACGCCGAGCGCATCGGCGCCTACTACCGCGGGCGCGGCTGCCGGAACATCCGCCAGATCTTTGCCAACTCGGCGAGCTGGAAGCCCGATCTCGCGCCGATCGGCGTGGCGTTCATCGACGGCTGTCACGATGCAGAGTTCGTATACGGCGACACCCTCAAGGCGCTCTCGATCGCAGAGCCGGGCGCGTTCATCCTCTGGCACGACTTCAACCCGCAGCTCGCGCGGGTGTATCACTGGATCTACGACGTCTGCCTCGGGGTCGAAGAGCTCTACCGCAGGCGGAAGCTGAGCGGGCGGATCTACCACCTGCGCGATTCCTGGGTCGGTCTCTACCGGCTCCCAGCGTGAGGTGAGCGTGGCCGCCGCGAACCACGAGATCGTCATCGAGAGCGAGCGATCACTCCGCGACGTGTGCCGCGACATCTGGCACCATCGCGAGCTGATCGCGTTCTTCGCGTGGCGCGACTTCCTGGTTCGCTACAAGCAGACCGCCATCGGGTTGGCGTGGAGCGTGATCACGCCGCTGCTCACGATGGTGATCCTCACGCTGATTTTCGGCCGGCTCGCGGCCTTGCCCTCCGGCGATCTGCCCTATCCGGTGCTGGTTCTGGCCGCAATCCTGCCCTGGCAGTTCTTCTCGACCACGCTCAGCACCAGCAGCGTCTCGCTGATCAGCAATCGGCAGATGGTGTCGAAGGTCTACTTCCCGCGAATCATCATCCCCACCACGGCGATGGTCGTGAGCCTCGCGGACTTCTTGATCTCGCTGGGCCTGCTCGGCGGTCTGATGGCGTGGTACGGCATCGCGCCGAGCTGGCGCGTCGCCGCGCTCGCGCCGCTGCTGCTGCTCGCGGCCCTCACCTCGCTCGGTGCGGGCTACTGGATCTCGGCGCTCAACGTGCGCTATCGCGACTTCCGCCACCTCGTTCCGCTGCTGCTCCAGCTCGGCCTCTACCTCTCACCGGTCGGCTTCTCGAGCGCGATCGTCCCCGAGCGATGGCGGCTGCTCTACTCCATGAATCCGATGGTGGGCGTGATCGACGGCTTTCGCTGGGCGATCGCGCCCGAAACCGGCGCGATCTACTGGCCCGGTTTCGCCGGCTCGGTCGTGCTCGCCCTCGCGCTGTTCGTGAGCGGTTCGCTGTTCTTCCTGCGCACCGAGCGAAGCTTTGCGGATCTGATATGAGCGCGGTGATCGAGATCGAGCGGCTCGGAAAGAGGTACCGCATCGGGCGCGAGCGTCGCGCGCTTCATCCGACGCTCAGGGATTCGATCGCGCAGTTCGGACGCGGAGTCTGGCGCGGTTTTCGGCATCCCGTGGCGCAATCCCGAGCTCGCAGCCACGCCGAGGAATTCTGGGCGCTGCGCGACGTCGACCTCGCGATCGGGCGCGGCGACCGGCTCGCCGTGATCGGCGCGAACGGCGCCGGGAAATCGACGCTGCTGAAGATCCTCTCTCGCGTCACCGCGCCGAGCACGGGGCGCGCGGTGCTGCGCGGGCGGGTCGCGTGCCTGCTCGAGGTCGGCACCGGATTCCATCCCGAGCTCACGGGCCGCGAGAACGTATTCCTCAACGGCGCGATCCTGGGGATGTCGCGCCGCGAGATCGGCGCGCGCTTCGACGAAATCGTCGCGTTTGCCGGCGTCGAGCGCTTCCTCGACACGCCCGTCAAGCGCTACTCGTCGGGAATGAACCTGCGGCTCGCCTTCGCGGTGGCCGCGCATCTCGAGCCCGAGGTCCTGATCGTCGACGAAGTGCTCGCGGTCGGCGATGCGGGCTTCCAGCAGAAGTGTCTCGGCAAGATGGGCGAAGCCCGCGACCAGGGCCGGACCCTGATCTTCGTGAGCCACAACATGCAGGCCGTCAGACACGTGTGCAACCGCGGCGCCATCCTCCGCGCGGGCGAGCTGGTGTTCCACGGGCCGGCGGAGGATGCGGTCGATCGGTACCTCAAGGGCGAAGCGCGAGCGGAGTCGCTCGCGAGCCTCGCTGACGCGATCGAGATGCTGCCGATCGACCCGGTGTTCCGCTTCGAGGAGATCGACGTCACGCAGGACGGGGAGAGCATCGATCTCGTCGACAACGGAAAGCCGCTCGAGATTGCGATCGCCTACCGCGTGCTCGAGCGAACCCGCGGCCTGCGCGTCTACTTCGATTGCTGCGACATGGAGCAGACGCTGTTGTTTCGGAGCTTCCACGACGGAGATTGCGACGAGATTCCCACGCTGGCGCCTGGCGCCTACCGCAGCCGGGTCGTGATCCCCGAGAACCTGCTCGGTCCAACCAGCTACCGGCTGATCTTTCGCGCGACGATCTACAACCAGAGATCGCTGACGCCGCCGGGTGGCGTATCCGCAGTGATCAACGTCGTGCAGGCCGGCCGCTACAACCGAAGCTACGTCGGCGACACGTTCCGCGGAAAGATTGCACCGTGTCTCGAGTGGAAGACGGAGCAGATCGATGCGTGATGGCTCGCGAAAGGAGGCCGCGACGCGCGATGCGTCTCGGGGCCGCGCGTGAGCTTGCGGCACGCGGTTCATCGGATCTTCGGCTCCGTCCGCGCGAGCGCCAAGCCGTACCCCGCCGCGCCGGCGCGCCTGTGG
>DASPGF010000477.1:0-10447 GCA_035620755.1 Myxococcota bacterium | reverse complement strand
ACGTCGGGGTCGAGCGCGCGCAGCGCGGAGAGCACCTCGGATCCGGAGATTCCGGGCATGGTGAGATCGAGCAGCACCGCGCGGATCTCGTGCCGGTGCGCGCGAAGCAGCGCGAGAGCCTCGCGGCCGTCGGCGGCGGTCAGCACGCCGAAGCCCGCGCCCGCGAGAATGCCCGCCGTCATGCGCCGGAGCGCCGGCTCGTCCTCCACCACGAGAACCGTTCCGGTTCCCCGCCAGCCGTCGCCCGGCGACGCGGCGAAGGGCGCGCTTCGCTCGCGAGGCGACGCGGGGAAGCAGACTCGCACCGTCGTGCCGCGGCCGACCGCGCTCTCCACCTCGATGGACGCCTGGTGCCGGCGCGCGATGCCGAGCGCCGCAGCGAGCCCGAGCCCACGGCCCGCGAACTTGGTCGTGAAGAACGGGTCGAACATTCGCATGCGCGTCGCGTCGTCCATTCCGCAGCCGTCGTCTCGGACCTCGAGCATGACCCGCTCCGCGCCGTCTGCGGCGGGCTCGGCGAGGCGCGTCTCGACGTCGATGCGCCCCGCCCTCTCGCCGAGCGCCTCGGAGGCATTGGTGAGCAGGTTCATCACGATCTGTCGCACCTGGGAGGGGTCGCACTCGATGGGCGGCAGATCGCGTGCGAGGTTGAAGCTCACCAGGGCCCGCTTCGAGAGCGAGACTCCAACCAGCATGTCCATCTCGGCGATCAGCTCCGACAGGTTGACGACGCGCATCGAGATGGGCGCGTTTCCCGCGTAGGCGACCATCTGCTTCGTCAGCTCCGCGGCGTGCTGCGCGGCGGTCTCGACGTCCGCGAGCGCCCTGCGCAGCGGCGAATCGTCGGCGAGCTGATCCATCGCCTCCGAGACGTTCCCGAGGATCACCTGCAGCAGGTTGTTGAAGTCGTGCGCGATCCCGCCCGCGAGCACGCCGAGGCTCTCGAGCTTCTGCGCCTGGATCACCTGCTCCTGCAGGCGTCGCGCGCGCTCGTCGGAGGCGATGCGTTCGGTGACGTCGCGGTTGACGCTCACCGCGTGCAGCGAGCCGTCCGCGGCCTCGAACGACTGCGTGTGCGCCTCGAGCCAGCGCCACTCCCCGTCGCTGTGACGAGCCCGGTAGAGCGCGCGGAACGTCGCATTCGGACTCGCGGCAACGCGCGCGAGCTCGGCCGTGAGGCTCGGGCGATCGTCGGGATGAACCAGCGCGGCGACGACGTCGCGCACGCTCTGCGAAACGATCGTCTCGATCCGATGACCGAGGATCGACGTGAAGCTCGGGCTCACGTAGAGGATCCGTCCTCCCGCATCGAACTCGGCGATGATCTCCGACGCATGGTCGGCGAGCAGGCGGAAGCGCTGCTCGCTCTGGCGCAGCTCCTCTTCGCTCTGCGCACGCGCCTCGATCGACTCGACGAGAGACGACGCGATCTGCTCCCGCTCCGCGACTTCGGCCGCGAGCAGGAACGCCATCGCGCCGAGCGCCGCGACGAGCAGCTCGAGGAACAGGAGGCCCTGCTGGAGCGGAAAGTCGCTGAAGGGGCCGCGCGCGGTGAGCGTTCCCGCGATCGCGATCGCCGCCGTGGCGAGCGCCGCGAGCGACGCACCGCGCGGTCCGAAGCGCGACGCCGCCCACGCGAGCGGCGGAGCAACCGCGAACGTGAGTGGATGGTAGGGGGCGCGCGCGCTAGCGAGGAAGACCAGCCCGCTCGTCGCGACGAGCAGCGCTGCGAGCGCAGACGCCTCGAGGAAGCGGGCGGGCACGCGTCCGGGCCGCGGAACGCTCCAGGTCAGCAGCACGGGCGCGATCAGCAGGATTCCAACCGCGTCACCGACCCACCACCACAGCCACGCGCCGAGCGCGGAAGCCGCGGGAATCACGCTGCCGAGCGCGAGCGACGCAACGCCGAGGCTCGCGCTCAAGATCGGAAAGCAGCCCGCCGCGCTGAACAGGCCGACGACGTCGCGCCTTCGCGCGAGGCGGGCGCGCACGTCGAACCGGTCGAGCACTGCGAGGCCTGCAAGCGCTGCGAGCGTATTTCCCGCGGCGATGCCGAGCGCGACCGCCGGCGCCACCCCGCTCGAGAGATTCACCGCGAATGCGCCTACGGCGATGCCGGGCCAGAGCGTGCGGCCCCAGAGCGCGAGTGCGGCGAGCGCGATGCCTGCCGGCGGCCACACCAGCGTGACGCTCTGCGCGTAGCCCGCGATCTCGAGCCCGAGACGACCCGTGACGAAGTAGGCGGCGGCAAGCGCGACGCTGCGCAGACCAACCCGAAGCGAGGTGTCGGCCATCAGCCTCTCCTGACGATCGGATTATCGTGCCGACGCGAGGAGCGCTGCAACAAGCGATTCGGTCGCGGGTGAATCGACTCACATCCGCGACGCCCGCAAGCCGATCGGGGAGCGCTCGCTCTCGCGAACGCTGCGATCGACCGCGCGCGACCGGGCGCGGCGCGGTGTCTTTCCCTACGATGGGGGCCGTCCGCGGAGGCGATCAGTCCATGCAGGCGTTCGTGAGATGGCGCGCGGCCGCGCTGATGCTCGTCACATCGATTCCCACCGCGTCCGCCGCTGTCTGGCCCGATCGCGTTGGGACGGCCGCCGTGCGCGCTGGAGAAGTGACGCGCGGCCGGCTGCCCCTGCTCGAGCTCGCCGATGGAAGCCCGGTCGAGGCGCCCGTCATCGTGGCAGCGGGACGGGAGCGCGGGCCGATCGCCTGGCTGCTTGCGTGCGGGCACGGCGACGAATTCGGAGGAGCGCTCGCACTCCAGCGCGTCGCGCGAGAGCTCGACCCGAAGCGCATGAAGGGCCTGGTCGTCCTGATTCCGGTCGCCAACCCGCCCGCCTTCCAGGCGATGCGGCGCGTGAATCCGTCGTTGGATGACCTGATCGATTTCGGCGACGCGTTCCCCGGGCAGCCCCGATTCGCCACGGAGCGCATCGCCGCCACCTATACTGCGCTCTGGCGGGAGCACGCCGACTACGTCGTCGACCTGCACACCGGTGGAGATCGCTTCGTGCAGCATCCATTCGTGATCTTCACGGTCACCGGAACGGTTCCACGAGATCGCATGGAAGCGCTGGCGCGATCGTTCGGTGTTCCAACACTATGGCGCGACCGCCAGCGCGTATTCGAGTCCGACATCACCATCAACCTGCCCGCGATCGGTATTCCCGCATTCTTGCTCGAGGTGGGCGGAGGCGGATCGATGAAGCGGCAACAGGACGCGAAGCAGGCCGAGTACGCGCTCAACTTCCTGCGCGGAGTCGGCGTGCTGCCCGGAGCGACACGCTCCTCCGAAACTCCCGCGGTGGTCGACGACTACCGCATCGTGACGCCCACGAGGGGAGGATTCTTCTACGCGGCCGTCGAGCCCGGCGATGCGGTACAGGAGGGCGCTCCGCTGGGACGCGTCGTCGACGTGTACGGTGACGAGGTGGAGGTGCTCCGCTCACCCGTCGGAAACGCGATCGTGCTGGGCGTCCAGGACCATCCCGCGGTGGCGAGCGGCTCGTGGGTCGTCGAGCTTGGCATCCTCGAGACCGAGGCTTCCCCCTGACCGCTCGTCGGCCCACGCCCAGGCGATGCGAGCCGCGATGGGGGAACCAGACGCGATGCGCATGACTGGCTCACCATCGAATCTCGAGCGAAACCTCGGATGGGCCGTTCTGCTGCTGCTGCTGTGCGGCTGCCTGCTCGTGCTGCTGCCGTTCATACCCGCGTTGCTGTGGGCGGCAGTGCTCAGCTACTCGAGCTGGCCGGTCTACACGCGCCTGCTCGCGCTGCTGCGCGAGCGCCGCACGCTGGCCGCGGCAGCGATGTCGCTCGCGATGATCGTCATCATCCTGCTGCCGTTCGTGATCGTCGGCGCCACGCTCGCGGACAACGTGAAGGAGCTCACCACCGCGATCCGACACTGGCTGGAAGCGGGCCCCCCCGCACCGCCCGCATGGCTCGACCGCGTGCCGCTGATCGGCTCGCAAGCCGCGGAGTCGTGGCGGAATCTCGCGAGCAACACCGGCGAGCTGCTCGAGCGGAGCAAGCAGTGGATCCAGCCCGTGAGCGCGGCATTGCTGAAGGTCGGCCTGCTGATCGGCGGAGGCTTGATGCAGCTCGCGCTGAGCATCTTCATCGCGTTCGTGCTGTTCCGTGAAGGTGAATCGCTCGCGCGCCACCTCACCTCGGCCGCGGAGCGCATCGGCGGCGAGCGCGGCCTCCACCTGCTCGGCGTCGCGGGCGGCACGATCCGCGGCGTCGTCGACGGAATCCTCGGCACGGCGCTCGTGCAGGCGGTGATGGCGGGCATCGGCTTCGTGATCGCGGGTGTGCCAGGCGCGATGGCGCTCGCGCTCGTGCTGTTCTTCATGTCCGTCGTGCCGATGGGACCGCCGCTGATCTGGCTGCCTGCCGCGTTCTGGCTGTTTCAGCACGGTGACGTCGGCTGGGGCATCTTCATGCTCGTCTGGGGCGTCGGCGTGAGCAGCATCGACAACTTCGTCAAGCCGTGGCTGATCAGCCACGGCTGCAAGATGCCGTTCATCCTGATCTTCTTCGGCGTGCTCGGCGGCGCGCTCGCGTTCGGCTTCATCGGCGTGTTTCTCGGGCCGACGCTGCTCGCCGTCGGCTTCCGGCTCGTCGACGAATGGACGTCGTCACGCGGCGCCCCGGTGCGCTCCGCGGCGTAGCGCGCCCGCCTGCATTCGCGATTTCGCCGCGCTCATCGCGATGTCGACTCCAGCAGCGCCGCCGACGGGACGAAGGCGCGATGCGTCTTGAGGATCCGCACGGGCGAGAGCCGCAGCTTGAAGGCGCGCAGCGAGGGAATTCCGAGATCCTGTGCCGCATTGACGAACTCGAATTCGCCGATCAGCGACCGCGAGAAATCGGAGTAGATCACCTCTGCGAGGCCCTTGATCGGGAGATTCTTGTGGTGCAGGTAGAGGAACGTATCCTCGCTGAATGGAATTCCCGAGATGAATCCGACCGGCTCCTTCTCCAGATAGTAGATCCTCCCCCGGATCGGCAGATCGCCGAGGTGCTCGAGCGAAAGGATCGCCGAGCTGACGTCGTCTCGAAGCAGGTGAAAGTAATCCGGTGACTCGGGCGGTCGCGTTCTCGAGTGCTCGAGCTTCTGCTCGAGCCAGCTGCGGATGAGCCGGCGCACGTCCTCGATGCGATCGGCCGTCAGCGGCTCGATCTCGAGCTCGCGGTTGTGCCGCTCGAACGCCCTCACCATCTCGCGATGTCGCCGCAGCGACGCCCCCTCGAGCGTGCCCAGCTTCGAGGTGCTGTAGATGTAGTTGTCGTCGTCGGCCGTGGGAAAGACGCGGCCGCCCGCGGCCTCCACCCGCTGCGCCCAGCGATCGTTCAGCAGCACCATGTAGAGGCCTTCGCGTCGATTTCCGACGATTCCCTCTTCGATCAGCGCGCGGTAGCACGCCCTCAGCTGGCGAATGAGAGCCGTCGGATCCGATGCGACGGGCAGCGGCAGACCGTAGAGCGCGTGATCGATCTCGGAGCTCCAACCGAAGACGAACTTCACGTCGTCGTCGACGCAGGTCTTCAATCGCATCTCGCCGCGCGTGAGATACATCAGATGGAAGCTCAGCTGCGACGGAGGATCCTCATGCGGAGCGAGCGCGCGCCCGAAGTCATCGAAGTCGCCCAGCTCGATCGCGTGCAGACGGCGGCTCAACGCCTGCCCCATCGTCGCGCGGATCGCGCAGGCAAGTGGGGATCTCCGAGCCATCGCGTTCGATTGACACCCATGCGGGCCCCTCTTAAGCTCGGCCGCCATATGTCCCCCGTCGGCGATCCGCGCTTCATCAGCCGGGTTCTCGAGAGCTTCGACGCCGAGCCGCGGGACGCCAAGACGCTACACGTCGGCGACTCCGGCCTCTCGAAGGAGCTCTTCCAGCGCCGGGTGCTGAGCTCCCCCGAGCCGCTGCTCGTGAAGCACGCGCTCTCACCGGCGCGCCTCGCGAGCTGGAGCCCCGAGAATCTCCGAGCGTTTCTGGGCCGCCAGCTCGGCACGCTCTGGATCACGCGAGGGGTTGCCGACCAGGGAGCCTCGCGGTTCGAGGAGATCAGCGCTCGCGATTACGCCGACTACCTGTTCGACGACCAGGCGAGAGCGAAGGCCGACGCCGCCGACGCGGATCCGATGTACGTCTCGATCTCCAAGGAGTTCATGCGCATGCTGCCCGACATGGCGCGCGAGCTGGGGCTCGATGCGCTGATCCCGCGTCTCTACTCGCGGTATCCCTACGCATTCCTCGGCCCGGATCAGACGATCTCGGGATTGCATTTCGACAGCTATCACAGCCTCTTCACCCAGGTCTGGGGAGACAAGATCTTCCTGCTGTTTCCACCAGCCGATACGCCCAACCTCTATCCCAGCAAGAAATACGATTGGGCCTCCACGCTGAGCCGGGTCGACTTGAGACAGGTCGAGTCGAACCGGCGAGCTTTCCCCTTGCTTCGCAGGTGTACGCCCTACTCCGCGCGGGTTGCCACCGCGGACCTGCTGTGGATCCCGTCGGGCTGGTTCCACTTCGTGTACGCGATGGTGCCCTCGTTCAGCGTCACGTTCTTCCTCGCGAGCCCGTGGCGTTGGCTCAGCTACGGGATCTGGGAGGACTGGTTCAAGGTGGCGTTGCATCATCTGGGCGTCCTGGGTCGGAGGCACGGCTGCACCTGCCACGAGGGAAGCCTGTCGTGACGATCAATCGATCAAGCGCCTCGAGATCTTCGCCATCGAGCCTGCGACGAGCAGCGCCGTCGCAGCGGCGATCCCGAGCAAGCCGATCGCGGAGCTCCACGGCGGGGCTCCGTCGAAGAGGCCCCGCGCCATCGATACGATCGGGGTCAGGGGCAGGCTCCAAGCGAGCCCTTGCGCCCACGCGGGGAGCGACGACAGCGGGAAGAACGTGCCCGAGAACAGGAACATCGATTCCAGCCCGAGCGTGATGTAGACCACGAACACGCTGTAGTCCCTCGCATAGGCGGTCATCATCATCCCCAGCGAGCTGAAGAACAGCGCCTCGAGCACGAGCAGCGGAATCACGCCGATCGCCATCCACGAGTGCACGAGACCCATCGACCCGACCACGAGGAGCATCACGATTCCCGATACGAGCCCCTTGCTCGCGCCCCAGAGGATCTCGCCCGCGATCACCTCCCGCAGCGACACGGGCGTCACGGCAATCGACTGGAAGACCTTCTCGATCTTGAGCCGCGTGAACGAGCCGTAGGTCGTTTCGAGCGAAGAGCCGAACATGATCGAGGTCGCGATCAGCGCGGGAGACAGGAACTCGATGTAGGGCCTTCCGTCGATCTCGCCGATCACCGCCCCCAGTCCAAAACCGATCGCGACGAAATACAAGATCGGCTCCCCAACGGCCTCGACGAAGCTCATCCAGTAGTAACGCTTCCACACCAGGAAGTTTCGGTAGAAGACTTTGAGCGCAAGGCGCCAGATCATGCGAAGCGATCTCCTTGGCTCAATCGCGCAGCTCCGTGCCGGTGAGCTTCAGGAACAGCTGCTCGAGATTGGCGACGCGCGCCTCGCGCACGAGGCTCTGCGGGCTTCCCTCGGCGATGACGCGCCCCGAGTCGATCACGAGGATGCGGCCACAGAGTCGCTCGGCCTCTTCCATGTGCTGCGTGGTCAAGAGGATCGCCAAGCCATTGCTGCGCTGCGCCTCGAGATGGCTCCAGACCAGATGCCGGGACTGCGCGTCGAGCCCCGTCGTCGGCTCGTCGAGGATCAGCAGGTCGGGTCGATTGATCAGCGCGCGTGCAATCAAAAGCCGCCTCTTCATCCCTCCCGAAAGGCTTCCGAGGTTGGCGTTCGCCTTCTCTTCCAGACGGAAGCGCGACACGAGCTCGTCGGCGCGCTCGCGCGCGGTCTCGGTCGGAATGTCGAAATACCGCGCGTAGACCGCGAGGTTCTGCATGACGGTCAGGTCGACGTCGAGCGTCGTCTCCTGCGGGACGACACCGATCCTGCGCTTGATCTCGCGCATCTGCTCGGGGACGCGAAATCCGAGGATCGAGAGCTCGCCCGACGTGAGACGCGCGAGCCCGTAGAGGGTGCGAAGGATCGTCGTCTTGCCCGCGCCGTTGGGTCCGAGAAAGCCGACGCACTCGCCGCCGCCCATCTGGAACGAGACGTGGTCGACGGCTGTGAGGCTGCCGAATCGCTTGACCAGATCGCGCGCCTCGACGACGTAGCCCATGGCAGCGTTTTCTTGACTCCCGAGTGCGGCGAGTTTACCATTGCCGCGCTTTGATCCCATCGAAATAAGCGAGATCGCGAAGAGCGCTGAGACCTGAGATGGCGGAACCCGTTGCGATCGTCGAGGACGTGATCGACACCGTCCTCTCCAACTTCGATGCGCCGGCGCGGCGCTGCGGCGTTCTCGAGGTCGACGGAGCGCCGCTCACCAGAAAGTCGTTCGGCCGCGACGTGCTGAGCTCGCGCGCTCCGGTTCACGTCAGACGAGGCATCCCGCAGCGGCACCTCGAGCGATGGAATCTCGAGAGCCTGACGAGATATCTGCAGGGCCGCGAGGACACGCTCTGGGTCATCCGCGGCCACGCCGAGCAGGGCGGAACGAACCTCGTCGAGATCTCGATGAAGGACTACCTCGCCTATCTCCTGTCCCCCGAGAAGCGCGCGGGAGGCGAAGAGCCGCTCTACGTGACGATCTCGAAGGAGTTCATGCGGATCCTGCCGGACATGGCGAAGGAGCTCGAGCTCGACAAGCTCCTTCCGCTGCTCCACTCGTGCGACGCCTACGCTTTCCTCGGGCCCGAGAAGACCGTCACCGGGCTGCACGCCGATACCTACCACAGCCTGTTCTATCAGGTCTGGGGCAACAAGACCTTCGTGCTGCTCCCGCCGGCGAGCACGCCCAACGTCTACGTGAGCCAGAAGTACGAGTGGTCCACCCGACTGTCGCGCGTGAACCTCGAGAGCCCGGAACACAACCGCGCTCAGTTTCCGCGCTTGCGGCACTGCACGCCGTACATCGCCGAGGTCTCCACCGGAGACATGCTCTGGATCCCGGTGGGATGGTTCCATTACGTGTACGCCACCGAGCCGAGCTTCAGCATCAGCTTCTTCCTCGCGAACTTCGCTCGGACCATCACCTACGCGGTTTGGGAGAACTGGATCAAGCGCGGCCTGCACCAGGCGGGATTGTTCGGCAGGCGGCACGGCTGCACGTGCCATCCGACTCCGGACATCGCTGCATCGAACGGCTCGGCGCCCGGGCAGTTCCGCGCATCTCTCGAATGATCGGCCGCTGGCCGGGACCCAGTTCGACCTGCTGGTTCAATCGCGGGCAGCACCGAGCTTGAGCGGCCAGTTGCCGTCGTATTCCTTGTAGTTGATGGTCAGCTCCTCGCCCTTCTCGATGTCCCGAACCGCCACGTCGAGATCCTCGTCGTTCGGGGTCGGCAGCAGGTAGCAGCAGACGTTGGGATCATCCGAGTGATTGAGGAACCGCGCATTGTCGGCGCATAGCACGTGCTCGCCCGTGAAGATGTCGAGGTGGCCGTAGTGGATGAACTGCTCGCGAGCCGCGTCGGAGAGCGACGCGATCTGCTCGGGCGTGAGGATGATGTCGAAGTCGCGCACCAGCTTCCAGACGGGTGTCCCCTTGGGGATGAACTCGTCGGCGAACAGGCCGATGCCATCGATCTGGCTGGGTCCGATCCGGGTCTTCACCAACAGCATGCCGATGCCTGTTCCGCGACCCGCTCAGCAATCTCTTCAGAAATTCGTTCAGATGGCTGACGGGCCGCGCTAGCATAGTAACCAACAGCGAGACCGCCGAACAAAGAGCCTGCCGCGACGATGCCCACCCCCCAGCATGCGGATCGCTTCGCCCCGTTTCCCTTCCCGACGCCGGCCTTCGTCTACCAGGAGGATCGGCTCCTCGAGTCGCTCCGCCGCTTGGAGCCACTGCGCGCGAACCCGAAGTGCCGGGTGCTGTACTCGATCAAGTCCTGCTCGCTTCCCGATGTGCTCGAGTTCCTGAGCACACGGGTGGACGGGTTCTCCGCGAGCTCCCTGTTCGAGGCGCGGCTCGCACGCGAGATCCTCGACCGCAATGGAGCGGGCAAACGCGGCGTTCATCTCACCTGCCCCGCATTCCCGGAGCGCGAGGCTGCGGAGCTCGGCCGATACGTCGACCACATCAACTTCAATTCGCTCGAGCAGTGGCTGCGCGATCGGGCGCGGAAGCACGAGAGGCCGATCCGCTGCGGTCTGCGCGTGAATCCGAAGCTCTCCTTCGTGAAGGACGAGCGCTACAACCCCTGCCGCAGGTACTCGAAGCTCGGCATCCCGATCGAGCAGCTCGTCGACGCGATCGAGACCCGACCCGACACGCTCGATGGGATCTCCGGCATCCACGTCCACACCAACTGCGAA
>DASPGF010000476.1:0-2133 GCA_035620755.1 Myxococcota bacterium | reverse complement strand
GGGCGAGGCAGCGCAGCCCGACGCGGCGCCGATCGCGGATGCGACCCGCTCCGACAGCGCTCCGGCACCGGATGCCCCGACGCGCGCGACGGCGCCGTCGACCGAGGGCGCGCGGGGCGATGCGCCGAGCCCGTCCGACCTCGCGCGCAGACTTCCGGCTCCGAAACGAGCGGATTCCGAGCTTACACAGAATTGGGTCGCGATGGCGGGCATTGCGCTCGCCGTGCTGGTCGTGGGCGCGTTGGGCGTGCGGATGTTCCGGCGGCGCTCGCTGCCGCAGGACCTCGACGTCACCGCGCTCGCCGACGCATCCGACGAGACGCCCGATTTCGAGAGCGATGCGGGCCCGCGGATCTCGAGCGCCGCGTCGCTCGAGGCTTCGCGAAGCGTCGGTCGCGCGCCCGCGCCGCAGCCCGCACCGCCGCTGACCGCACCGAGGCTGCCCGATGTGCCCACGCGGCCCGACGTGCCGACGCGGCCTGAAATGCCGAAGCAGCCCGACGTGCCGAAGCCGCTCGACGTGGAAGTGAAGAACACCGCGGCCTATTCGCTCAGCGAAGTGTCCGCGAACGCAATCGAGCCCGGAAGCGGGCTCTACGACGACTCCGAGGGAGAAAAGCCGATGGAAATGCGAACGACCGATCTGCCCGCTGATCGCGATCAATTCAACATGGGGCCCGGCGTGATGAGCGCTGGCGACGGCGATCTCGCTCGGCTCGTCCAAGAGCTCGCCGACCGCGTCGCGGCGCTCGAGACCCGGCTCGACGAGGCCAACGACAGCCGCGAGCGGCTCGAGCGCCAGGTCGCCGCACAGAGCGAGGAGCTGCGCGTGCAGCGCGCCGCGATCGCGCGCACGCAGCGCGCGCTGCGGAGCCTGAGCCGCTCGGAGGAAGACCAGGCCACGGAGCCCGCGCTGCGGGAGCCCCGACCGACGGCGGGCTAGCGTAGCCCCGAGCGGTGTCAGACCTCCCCGCGGCCTCTCGAGCCGCAGCGGATCGGCGGTGGATCCGCTGTGGAAGTCGAGTCGGTTAGACTTGGTCTGGCGGTGATCTGAGCATGTACACCCAGTTCTACGGGCTGAACGAGAAGCCGTTCTCGCTCACCCCCGACCCGCGCTTCCTGTTCCTCTCGGAATCCCATCGCGAGGCGCTCGCACATCTGCTCTACGGCATCGAGCAGGGCGAGGGCTTCATCGCGGTCACGGGCGAGGTCGGCACCGGCAAGACGACGCTCTGCCGCGCGCTGCTCGAGCGGCTCGGCGCGGATACCGAGGTCGCGTTCGTCTTCAACCCCGTGCTCTCGGGCGACGAGCTGCTGCGCGCGATCAGCCTCGAGTTCGGCTTGATCACGGAGGGCTACTCGCGCGCGGACCTCAACGACCAGCTCAATCAGTTCCTGCTCCAGACGAGCCGCGAGGGCCGCAAGGCGCTGCTGATCATCGACGAGGCGCAGAATCTCCCGCCCGCAACGCTCGAGGAAGTCCGCCTGCTCTCGAACCTCGAGACCTCCAAGTCGAAGCTGCTGCAGATCGTGCTGCTCGGGCAGCCGGAGCTCGACGAGATGCTCGACTCGCGCGAGCTGCGCCAGCTGCGCCAGCGCATCAGCGTGCGCTGGAAGCTCTCGCCACTCAACGCCGCGGAGACGCGCGACTACGTGCGGCATCGGCTGCGCGTCGCTGCGGGCCGCGAGTGCAGCATCTTCAGCGACCGCGCGCTGCGCGAGGTGCAGCGCCGCGCGCGCGGCATTCCGCGGCTGATCAACGTGCTCTGCGATCGCGCCATGCTCTTCGGGTACACGGCGGGCACGCCGCTGATGGAGCCGCGCGCGGTGCATCGCGCCGCGCGCGAGATCTTGAGCGCGAGATCGCGCAAGGGTCCATGGCGCGCGCTGCTGCGGCGCGCATTCCCGGCCGCGATCCTGCTCGCGCTCGGCGTGGGCGCGATGAGCTGGTTCGGCCTCGGCGGCCGCGGTCCGGAGGCCGTCGAGCTCGAGCCCGGCGCGCCGCCTCCGGTCGCGGTCGGCCCGCCCGCCGCCGCGCACCCAGCGACGCGCCCGCCACTCGGCGCGCGCGATGCGGCCGAGTCCGAATCCGAGTCGGATGCCCAGGCCGCCGCGGCGCTGTCGGCACGCTCG
>DASPGF010000475.1:0-4801 GCA_035620755.1 Myxococcota bacterium | reverse complement strand
GGGGCGCGAGTCGCTCGTCGAGCCGCTGCTCGAACGCGATACCGAGAAGCTCAACGTCGCGCTGCGCCGGCGCGTGTTCACGCGCGAGGCGCTGCGCGCGATCCAAGAGCCCGTGCTGATCACGTTCCTGTTCCTGATGCTCTACGTACTGAAGGTGGTGGGCACGCCCGCATCCGAGGTCCTGCTGCTCGCGGCTCTGTTCATCAAGGCGAACTCGAGCGCGAACAAGCTGCAGCGCCGTTACCAGCAGTCGATCACCGAGGCGAGCGCGCTGTGGTCGATGCGCGAGATGATCGACGCCGCGAACGCGGACGTCGAGCCGATGCCGAGCGGCGCGTCGCCGACACTCGAGCGCGGCGTCGAGCTCCGCAGCGTGCGCGCGCGCCTCGACGAGGTCGTCGTGCTCGACGGCCTCTCGCTCTCGATACCCGCGGGTAAGATCACTGCGCTGATCGGCGAATCGGGCTCGGGCAAGACCACCACCGCGGATCTCGTCACGGGGCTCGTGCGCCCCGAGGCGGGCGAGGTCTACGTCGATGGCATCGCGCTCGGTGAGCTCGACCTGCGCGCATGGCGGCAGATGATCGGCTACGTGCCGCAGGAGACGCTCATGCTTCACGACAGCGTGGCGAAGAACGTGAGCCTCGGCGACCCGAACGTGAGCGCGGAGGACGTCGAGCGGGCGCTGCGCGACGCGGGCGCGTGGGAGTTCGTATCGGAGCTGCCCGAGGGCGTCGAGTACTCGGTCGGCGAGCGCGGCATGCGGCTCTCGGGTGGCCAGCGCCAGCGCATCGCGATCGCGCGCGCGCTCGCCCACGGCGCAAAGCTGCTGATCCTCGACGAGGCGACGGCCGCGCTCGATCCGCGCAGCGAGGCGTTCGTGTGGGCGGCGGTCGAGGCGCTGCGCGGTCGCGCGACGGTGTTCGCGATCTCGCACCAACCCGCGCTCACGGGCGTGGCCGACCGGATCTACCAGCTCGCCGACGGCAAGTGCTCGGAGATCGACGCGCCGCTCTCCGATCGCGCGGCCTCCTGACGAGCCTGGCGCTCCGGCGAGGCCGCCCCGATGACTGCATTCGACGCGCTCGTTCTCGCCGGCAGCCGCAGCGCGGAAGATCCGCTCGCGGAGATCCGCGGCGATACGCACCGATCGCTGCTCCCGGTCGCGGGCGTTCCGATGCTGCTGCGGGTCGTGCGCGCGCTGCGCGCGGCGTCGAGTGTCGAGCGCATCGCGGTGAGCATCGACGAGCCGCACGCGCTCGACCGCGCGCCCGAGCTGCGCGAGCTCGCAGCGCGCGGTGCGCTCGGCGTCGAGCGCAGCCTATCGTCCCCGAGCCGCAGCGTGCTGCACGCGCTCGAATCGCGCGCGTTCGGCGCGCGCGTGCTCGTCACGACCGCGGATCACGCGCTGCTCACGCCCGAGATCGTCGATCACTTCACGAGCCGCGCCGATGCGACCGCCGCGGATCTCGCGGTCGGAGTCGTCGCGGAGTCGGTGGTTCGCGCCGCCCACCCGACGACCACGCGAACCTACCTGCGCTTCCGCGACGGCGGCTACTCGGGCGCGAACCTGTTCGCGTTTCGCTCGCCCGCTGCTCGACGTGCGGCGGAGTTCTGGGTGCGCGCGGAAGCGTTCCGCAAGCAGCCGTGGCGGCTCGCGCGCGCGTTCGGCACGCGGACGCTGCTGCTGTTCGCGCTGCGCCGGCTGCGCTTCGACGAAGCGCTCGCGCGCGCATCGCGCGCGATCGGCTGCAGCATCCGCGCGGTCGCGCTGCCGTTCGCGCAGGCCGCGATCGACGTCGATCGGCCCGCGGATCTCGAGCTCGCCTCGGCGATCCTCGAGGCGCGCGAGCGCGCGCAGGCGTGACCGCGCGAGCCCGCTCCGACTCGCGCGCGCTCGACGCCATGGCGCTCGACACCGCGCGCATCGGCGCGCTGAGTGCAGCGCGCGCATTGGCGCGCCGCGCTCAGCGCACGAGCTCGCGCTGCTCCTCGGCGCGGAAGCGACCCGAGTCGGGATCGTAGCCGCGGATCCGCAGCGAGATCCGGAAGCGCGCAGCCGCCGCGTCGGGGTTGCGCTCGAATTCGTAGACGTGATATTGCGCGCGCCGCTCGGCGCGCTGGCCCGCGTCCGACGCGGAGCGCACGCCGACGACGGGCACCGAGCCGGTCGGCCCCTCGATCTCGGAGATCAGCGTGCGGTGGCTGTGGCCGTGCAGCACGAGCTCCGCACCCGCGCGCGCGATCACCGCGCGCAGCGAGCGCGAATCCCGCAGCCAGCGGCGCGAATGCGTCGCGCCCGAAGTCACCGGGTGATGGACCGAGACCACTCGACACAGATCGGTGCGCGCGAGATCTCGAAGCATGAGCTCGAGCCGCTCGAGCTGCGGCTCGCCGAGGGTTCCCGAGGCGTCGAACAGGCGCGTCGGATGCGCGGAGCACAGGCCGACGAGCGCGAGCGGACCGCGCACCCGCAGCGTCGGAAATCGGGCCCGCGGGTCGTGACCCTCATCGGTGTCGTCTCGCTCGTCGGATTCGAGATACTCGGACCACAGATCCCAGGATGCAGAGCTCGGAACGCGCACGTAGGCGTCGTGATTGCCCGGCACGATCGACACGTCGCGCGCGCCGCCGAGCCGCGCGAGGCGCTCGCGCGCGGCGCCGAACTCGGACGCGAGCGAGAGATTGGTGAGGTCGCCCGTGACGACGAGGTGATCGATTGCGGCCTCGCTCAGATCGTCCATCAGCGCGTCGACCACCGACGCTTGGTGGTAGTGGCGGCGCCGCATCCGCCACGACAGCCAGCCGAAGAAGCGCTTGTTGAGCAGGTGCAGCGGATTGTCGACCACGACGGGCGTGGCGTGGAGATCCGACAGATGTCCGAGCGAGAACACCGGATTTTCCCCTCACCGATGAAGCCCGATAGGCTAACTCAGCGCGCAGCGCTGTGATACCCTCCGCGCCCGCTCGCAAGGCAGCCCACCCGACGATCGGCGGAGTCGAATGCCCCACAACCCCGCTGGAAACGCGCGTTCGGGGTGGATCCTCGAAGGCGCCCCCGACACCCAGGCGATCCGGATCTGGTCCCTCGGCGCGGCCGAGCGTCAGCGCCGCCTGCTCGCGCGCAGCGGCTGCGATCCGATCGCGAGCGTGGCCGAGGGCGAGGAGCCTCCCGAGCCGCGCACGCCGAGCGTGATGATCGCGCGCGCCGACGCGATCCTCGACGAGCGTCTCGTCCAGGGGCTCGCCGCCGCGAAGAACACGCTGCTCGTCGCCGATCGGCGCCGCAACGGCGGCTGGGGTGGACCCGTCGCGGCGCACGTGGACGCGAAGCGCGCCGCCGATGCGCTCGAGGCGCTGCGCGGCGCGATGCGGCTTGACGCGCACGAAGCGAGCGCCGCCGAGGAGCGCGCGCTCGCGAGCGGCCTGCGCCTCGCGGCACCGACGGAGCTCGCCGGGAGCTACTCGGCCGCGCTGCGCAAGCTCGATCCGCCCTTCGTCTACCCGCTGCGCGCGGAGCGCGTCCGCGAGATCGAGGACCGCATCTTCCACTCTTCCTACAAGGGCGTCACCGATCTGATCACGAAGTGGATCTGGCCGCGGCCCGCTGCGGCGGCGGTGCGCGTGCTCGCGCGCGCTCGCGTGCAGCCCAACGCCGTCACCGCGCTGAGCTGGCTGCTCGCGCTCGCCTGCGGCGCGCTGTTCTGGAGCGGCGAGTTCGGCTGGGGGCTCGCCGTCGGCTGGCTCATGACCTTCCTCGACACCGTCGACGGCAAGCTCGCACGCGTCACGCTGACCTCGAGCCGCTTCGGCCACGTCTTCGATCACGCGCTCGACCTGATCCACCCGCCGTTCTGGTACCTCGCGTGGGGCGTCGGCGTTTCGGGCGGCATCGACGGCGCAGCGATTGCGGTGATCGCGGGCTACCTGCTCGGGCGCGCGCTCGAGGGAATCTTCATCGCGGCGTTCGGAATCGAGACCCACTGCTGGCGACCGATCGACTCGCTGTTCCGCACCGTCACCGCGCGGCGCAACCCGAACCTGCTGCTGCTGAGCGTGGCCGCGCTCGGCGGCCGGCCCGACCTCGGCCTCGTGATGGTCGCGATCTGGACCTTCGCGAGCGCGGCGTTCCACGTCGAGCGGATCGCGCAGGCGCTCTACGAGCGCTCGCGCGGCGTGCGAATCGAATGCTGGGATGCCGCGTCTGAGTCGGGCGCCCCCGGCGCGCAGCGCGAAGCGCAGCCGGGCCAGGAGGGAGCCGCATGAACGGACCCGTCTACCCAGATCGCACGCGCGCGGCGGCGCGCGCCGCCATCCGCGGGGCTGCGCTCGCGCTGCTGCTCGCGCCAGTTCTTGCGAACTTCTCGACGGTCGCCGCCCGTGCGCAGCCCGCGGCGTCCGCACCGCTTCCGGAGCTCGCGACGACTTCCGCGCCTGCACAGCCCGCGGCGTCCGCCCCGCGTGCGGTCGAGCGCGGCGCACGCCGTTCCCAGCTCACTCGCGCGGAGTCGGCGTCGGAGTTCTGGGACGCGATCGCGCGCTTCGACTCCGGCCATCGGCTGTTCGTGCGCTTCCAGATCACCAACGAGGGGCCCGGCGAGCGCACCGCGATCGCGAGCTGGCAGCTGATCGACGCGAGCGGCAAGCGCACGGACTTCCGCAACGGGCGGCGCGAGTCGCGCTGGACGCTGAGCAACGACGGCGCGCGAATCGAGATCGGGTCGAGCCTGTTCGATCAGAGCGGCGCCGTGCACCGGCTCGAGTACGACAGCACCAAGCGCGGCATCCGCGTCGAGGTCGA
>DASPGF010000474.1:0-2951 GCA_035620755.1 Myxococcota bacterium | reverse complement strand
CCACGCCCGCAAGCCTAGCCCGTGGCGCATCGCGGGGGAGGGCGGAGGTATGTTGTCGCGATGCTCGAGATCGACGAGGTGCGGCGCGCGCTGCGCGGGCGCGAGCCGGCGCGGCTCGCGGCCGGATCGCTGCGGCGCGCCGCGGTGGCGATCGTGCTCGGCGGCGGCGCGGATTCGCTCGAGCTGCTGCTGATCGAGCGCGCGAAGCGCGAGGGCGATCCGTGGTCGGGGCAGATGGCGTTTCCCGGCGGGCGTCTCGCGCGCGGCGACGCAACGGCGCGCGCGGCCGCGGAGCGCGAGACGCTCGAAGAGGTCGGCTTGTCGCTCGAGCGCGCGGAGTTCCTCGGCGGCCTCGGCGAGCTGTGCGGGCGGCTCGCGTCGCCCAGCGACCTCGCGATCGCGGCGTTCGTCTTCTACGAGCCCGCGCCCGGAGCGCTCGCGCCGAACGGCGAGGTGAGTGAGGCGTTCTGGTTCCCGATGCGGTCGCTGCTCGATCGCGAGCGCCAGGTCGACTTCCGGGTGGGAACGGAGTCGGGTCGGCTGTTCCCGGGAGTTCGCGTGGGAGAGCCGGCTCACCAGGTGGTCTGGGGCCTGACCTATCGATTCCTCGAGGCGCTCCTGTCGCTGCTCGGCCAGTCGTTCCCCGCGCGCAGCGGGTTGCCCCTACACTCTCGCTCCGATGAGTAGTGGAAGCGGCGCGGTCGCGCGCGTGCGGCGGATCCTCGAGCTCGCCGAGCGGCTGCTCGAGGAGTTGGCGGGCCTGCCTCCGGGCGGCGAGCTGTTCGAGCGCCACCTCGCGTTCCGCTGGGATGCGAGCCGCGGACCGGGGCGCATCGTGCCGGTCGAGCAGCCGCACGAGTTCGAGCTCTCCGATCTGATCGGCGTCGAGGCGGCGCTCTCGAGCCTGACCGCGAACATCGAGCAATTCGTCGCGGGCCACCCCTCGAACCACGTGCTGCTGTTCGGAGCGCGCGGCACGGGCAAGTCTTCTGCCGTCAAGGGATTGCTCAGCCGCTTCGGCTCCAAGGGCCTGCGCATCGTCGAGGTCCACAAATCCGATCTCGCGCAGCTTCCGCGCGTGCTCACGGCGCTGCGCGGCTCTCGCCAGCGCTTCGTGCTGTTCTGCGACGACCTCTCGTTCGACCGCGGTGAATCCGAATACCGCGAGCTCAAGGCGGCGCTCGAGGGAAGTCTCGTCGCTCCGCCCGAGAACGTGCGGATCATCGCCACGAGCAATCGCCGGCATCTGCTCCCCGAGCGCGCGTCGGACAACCGCGCGGTGCGGCTCGACGACGACGGCGAGCTGCAGATCGGCGAAGCGATCGACGAGCAGCTCGCGCTCTCCGACCGCTTCGGCCTCGTGCTCGGCTTCTACAGCTTCGACCAGAAGACCTATCTCGAGATCGTCGACCACTACGCGAAGAAGGCGAGGCTGCGCACGGCGCCCGAGCAGATCGAGCAGGCGGCGCTGCGCTGGGCGCTGCGGCGCTCGAGCCGCTCGGGCCGCACGGCGCGCCAATTCGTCGACGATCTCGCGGGGCGCGAGGCCCTCGGGCTGCCGCCTCGCGATCGCTGATGCCGCGCGCGGCGCGCGCGCGAGGCTCGCGCGGGCTGCGCGCCCGCGCGATCGATGGACGCTCGACGACGATCGATCCACGGGGATCGATCACAGCGCCGGTCATGACCGGGAAGTGTCTGAGAATTCCGGAGGATTCCGGAGAATTGGAGATCACATGGACGCCGCGAGCTTCTGGATTTCACTAATCGGTGTGCTCGGAATCGCGGCTCTCGTCGCGACGAACGCATTCTTCGTGGCCGCCGAGTTCTCGCTCGTCGCGGTGCGGCGCACGCAGGTCGCGCTATGGGTGGCGGAGGGGCGGCGGGGCGCGGGCGCGATCCAGGCGGCGATCGATCGACTCGACGACGCGATCGCGGCCACGCAGCTCGGAATCACGCTCGCGAGCATCGGCCTCGGCTGGATCGGCGAGCCCGCGCTCGCGGGCTTGATCCGCCCCGCGCTCGCAGCGGTGGGAATCGAGTCGTCGGTGGTCGTTCACTCGATCGCGGTCGCGATCGCGTTCTCGGCGATCACGTTCGTGCACGTGGTCGCGGGCGAGCTCGCGCCGAAGGCGATCGCTCTCGACATCCCGGGGAAGGTTGCGCTCGTCTGCGCGCGGCCGCTGCTGCTATTCGGGCGCGTGTTCCGGCCGATCCTGCTTCTCCTCAACGGAGCGGGAAACGCGCTCGTGCGCGCCTTCGGCGTGGCGCTAGACAACCAGGCGCGGTCCGTCCATTCGCCAGACGAGCTCTCGCTGCTCGTCTCGGAATCGAGCGCGGCGGGCGCGATTCGCCCGTACTCGGGCCTCATGCTCGGCAACGTGTTCCGGCTGAGCCAGACTCGCGTCTGCAGCGTGATGGTGCCGCGCGCGCAGATGACCGCGGTGCCGAGCCAGATCGCTCCCGACGATCTGCTCGACCTGCTGCGCGAGACGGGCTTCACGCGCCTTCCGGTCTACCGGGAAGACCTCGATCACGTCGTCGGCATCCTCCATACTAAGGATCTGTTCCACGTGTACGCGCGGGATCGCGTGGTCGTGATGAGCGATGCGATCCGCCCCGCGCTGCGCTTCGAGCCGGACCTTCCGGTCACCGACGCGCTGCGGCGCTTCCGCGCCGGGCGCCAGCACCTCGCGATCGTGCAGAGCGAAGGCGGCCCCGTGCTCGGCATCTGCACGCTCGAAGACGTGCTCGAGGAGATCGTCGGCGAGATCGAGGACGAGCACGATCTTCCGACGCCCGCCGTGCGCGATTGATTGCGGAGACGCGGCGCGCGAGCCCGGGCAGTTCCGCTTTCTATTGAGTGATCCGTCGCTGGCCGGCGCCCCGTTGGCCCGGCTAACGGATGATGCCGAGCTCGCGCCCCGTCGCCGCGAACGCCTCGAGCGCGCGCT
>DASPGF010000473.1:0-2209 GCA_035620755.1 Myxococcota bacterium | reverse complement strand
TTCGGAGCGAAGCACGCGCCCATGCCGGCTCCGAACCGAAGAGCTCCGCGAAAAGCGCCTAGGCGTCGGCGTGGATCCGAACGGGGAGGCGGCGCGCGCCCCAGCTTCCGGGTGCGGGCTCGAACACGCCCGCGCAGCGCTCGCCGCAGCGCGGGCAACATCCGCCCGCGGCGAGGTTCCAGTGCGCGATGCGATAGCCGTCGCGCGCGATCAGGCGCTCCCCGCAGCGCCAACACAGCGTGACGCCGCCCTCGGGGTCGCGGACATTTCCCGTGTAGACATGGCGGATGCCGTGGCTGCGCGCGATCGCGCGCGCGCCGCGCAGCACCTCGACGGGAGTCCGCTCCCGGTCGAGCATGCGGTAGTCGGGGTGGAAGGCGGTGAAATGCCACGGCACGTCGAGACCGAGGTGCTCGGCGATCCAGCGGCTCGCCGCGTGGATCTCCTGCTCCGAATCGTTCTCGCCCGGAATCAGCAGCGTGGTGATCTCGAACCAGACCGAGGTCTCGTGCCTGAGGTAGCGCAGCGTCTCGAGCACGGGCTCGAGTCGGCCCGCGCAGATCTTGCGGTAGAAGCTGTCGCTGAACGCCTTCAGATCGACGTTCGCCGCATCCATCGCCGAGAAGAGCTCGCGGCGCGCGTCGCTGCAGATGTATCCCGCCGTGACCGCCACGGACTTGAGACCGAGCGCGCGGCACGCCTGCGCGACGTCGACCGCGTACTCCAGGAAGATCACCGGATCGTTGTAGGTGAACGCGACGCTGCGGCAGCCGTGTGCACGCGCGGCGCGCGCGATCTCTTCTGGCGATGCGGCGTCGGCCAGCGTGTCGAACTCGCGCGACTTCGAGATGTCCCAGTTCTGGCAGAAGCGACACGCGAGGTTGCAGCCCGCGGTTCCGAACGAGAACACCGGCGTGCCCGGCAGGAAGTGGATGAGCGGCTTCTTCTCGATCGGATCGACGCAGAAGCCGCTCGAACGCCCGTACGTGGTCAGGACCATCCCGTCGCCGCGGCGCGCGCGCACGAAGCACAGCCCGCGCTGGCCGTCGAGCAGCTGACACGCGCGCGGACAGAGGTCGCACTGCAGCTGGCCGTCGGGGAGCCGATGCCAGTAGCGCCCCGGGACTTCCGAACCTGCGGCATCCGCCGCTCTCGACGGGTCGGGCATGGTCGCAGTGATCTCCCGACGGAGAGGATGCATTGAGCCGCGGGCGTGTCAAACTAGTGGCGTCCGCGACAGACCCGGTCCGAGATGTCGCAGCGGAGATTCGCGAGCAGAGCACGCAGCAAGTACAGGGCGGAGCGGGGAGAACGGGAAACGGGTAACCGCGAGAAACGGGAAGTGATCGGCTCGACGCGGATGCCCGCCGTGGCCGGCGTCTTCTATCCCGAGGACCCCGCCGCGCTCGAGAGCGCGGTGCGGCGCTACCTCGCCGAAGCTTCACCGCCGCCGAGCGGATCGCGCGCGCCGAAGGCGCTGATCGTCCCCCACGCGGGCTTCGTCTATTCGGGGCCGGTGGCCGCGAGCGCCTACGCGCGCATCGCGAGCCAGCGCCACGCGATCCGGCGCGTCGTGCTGCTCGGCCCTTCCCACCGCGTCGCGCTGCTCGGGCTCGCCGCGCCGCGCGCGGACGCGTTCGCGACGCCGCTGGGGCGCGTGCCGCTCGATCGCGAGGCGATCGACGCGTTGCTCGACTTTCCCCAGGTTCAGCTCTTCGACGCCGCGCATCGCGCCGAGCACAGCCTCGAGGTGCAGCTCCCGTTCCTCCAGGTCGTGCTCGAGTCCTTCGCGCTCGTGCCGCTCGCGGTGGGCGATGCAGCACCGACGGAGGTCGGCGAGGTGATCGAGCGGCTGTGGGGCGGACCCGAGACGCTGATCGTCGTGAGCTCCGATCTCAGCCACTACCTCGATTACGAGACCGCGCGCCGGCTCGACGCTGCGACGACGCGCGCGATCGAGGCGCTGGACGCGGATGGACTGGAGCCGGAATCCGCGTGCGGCCGGGCTCCCGCGCGCGGCCTGCTCGTCGCCGCGCGGCACCACCATCTGTCGGTCGAGACCGTCGACCTGCGCAGCTCGGGGGACACCGCGGGCGATCGGCGGCGCGTGGTCGGCTACGGCGCCTATGTGTTCAGCTGATTGGCCGAGCGGGGCGCCGCGAGTGCGCGCGGGTGCGGCGCTGCTGCTCGAGGTCGCACGGCGATCGAT
>DASPGF010000472.1:0-3489 GCA_035620755.1 Myxococcota bacterium | reverse complement strand
CTGATCCGCCGCTGGCCGGGCCCCAGTGCGCCGCGCGGGATCAACTGGGGCAGCTCCGCTCTCTGTTGCCTGATCCGCCGCTGGCCGGGCCCCAGTGCGCCGCGCGGAATCGACCGGGGAGCCGCACCGCCTCAGAGCATGCGCTCCGCGCTCGGCTGCGAGCGCTCCATCGCGAGCAGCCGCGCCTTGAGCTCCGCGCCGCCCGCGTAGCCGCCGAGGCTCCCGTCCGCGGCGATCACGCGATGACACGGCACGACCAACGCGACCGGGTTCGCGTTGTTCGCCGATCCCACGGCGCGCTGCGCGCTCGGCCGGCCGATGCGGCGCGCGATCTCCGCGTAGGAGCGGCTCGCGCCATACGGAATGTCGAGCAGCGCGTCCCAGACCGCCCGTTGGAACGGCGTGCCGCGCAGATCCAGCTGCAGCTCGAAGCGCGTGCGCTGGCGCGCGAGGTACTCGAGGATCTGCTCGATGGCCGCGCGGTTCGACTCGAGATCCTCGACGCAGCGGCTGCCCGGCGCGTGGCGCTGCAGCCAGTCCCGCATGCCGCGACCGCTCGCGTGGGGAAGCTCGACGTAGGCGATCCCGTGGTCGGTCGACGCGACGCGGAGGCGCCCGATCGGCGATTCGGATTCCGCGATGTGCACCGTCTCCATGGCTCCGTCACAATAACACCCCGCGCGCTGCGACGGTGCGCGAATCGATGCCAGGCCGCGCGACGTCCGCGACGCGAGCGGAGCCCGGGGAAGCCGCGACCATGTCTCATCTACTCGTCACGGGCGG
Organism: Myxococcota bacterium; assembly: GCA_035620755.1. Classification (GTDB taxonomy): domain Bacteria; phylum Myxococcota_A; class UBA9160; order UBA9160; family SMWR01; genus JACZVU01. Next base: position 2,706 of record DASPGF010000472.1, on the reverse strand, counting down.
CGCGGGCTACATCGGCTCGCACGCGCTGCGCGCGCTCCGGCGCGCGGGGCACAGCGCGCTCGTGGTCGACGATCTGCGCGCGGGGCGCGAGTTCCTGGTCGGCGATGCGCCGCTCGTGCGATGCGACGTCGCAGACCGGGACGCGCTCGCGCGCGCGTTCGCGAGCCACGGCCCGTTCGACGGCGTGCTGCACTTCGCGGCCTCGCTGTGCGTTTCCGAATCCGTCTCGCAGCCGCTCGACTACTACGCGAACAACGTCGGCGGCTCGCTCGCGCTGATCCGCGTCGCGATCGAGCACGGCACGCGCGCGTTCGTGCTGTCCTCGAGCTGCGCGACCTACGGCGTTCCGGCGCGCGTGCCGATCAGCGAGAGCGCACCGCTCGCGCCGATCAGCCCCTACGGGGCCTCGAAGGCGATGGTCGAGCGCGTGCTCGCGGACGCCGCGGCGGCCCACGGCCTGCGCTGGGCGGCGCTGCGCTACTTCAACGCGGCCGGCGCGGATCCCGACGGCGGCATCGGCGAATGCCACGAGCCGGAGATCCACCTGATCCCTTCGGCGCTCGAGGCCGCGTGCGGGCTGCGCGAGCGGCTCGAGCTGTTCGGCACCGACTACCCGACGCGCGACGGAACCTGCGTCCGCGACTACATCCACGTGACCGATCTCGCGGACGCGCACGTGCGCGCGATCGAGGCGCTGATCGAGGGTCGCTCGCTTGGGGCGCGCAATCTCGGCACCGGGAAGGGGCACACCAATCGCGAGGTGCTCGCGGCGGTCGAGCGCGCGGTGGGGCGACCCGTGCCGCTGCACGAGGCCGATCCGCGGCCCGGCGACCCGCCCGAGCTCGTCGCGGACGCGTCCCGCTTCTGCCGCGAGCTCGGCTGGGAGCCGCGCCTCTCCGACCTCGAGTCGATCGTGTCGACCGCCTGGAGCTGGCTGCGCCACTGGAAGCTCGGCGGCGCGCGCTGAGCGGCGAGCGCGCGCGGCGGCTGCCGCGGGTGCGCCTCAGGGCTGGAGGCCGAGCCGCTTCATCATCTTCTGCAGCGACTGGCGCGGGATGCCGAGCTTCTCGGACGCGCCTGTCTTGCTGCCCGTCTGCTCGATCGCCTCGGCGATCAGGCGGCGCTTGAGCGAATCGACGGCCTCGCTCAAACGCGGGCCGTCGCTCTCCCCCGCGCCGCGCGCGCTCGCGGCCGCGGGCGCGCGCGCGTCGCGGATGGGCTCCGACAGCAGCTCGGCGCCGATCTCGCGCGCATCGCGCGACAGCGCAACGGCGCGCTCGACCTCGTCCTCGAGCTCGCGCACGTTGCCGGGCCACGCGTATCGCACCAGCCGATCCAGTGCGTCGTTCGAGAAGCCCGCGATCTCGCGCCCGCTCTCGCGGCACGCGCGCTCGAGGAAGTGATAGGCGAGCGCGGGCACGTCGAGCCTTCTCTCGCGCAGCGGCGGCAGCTCGATCTCGAACACGCGCAGCCGGTAGTAGAGATCCTCGCGGAAGCGGCCCTCCGCAACGTCTGCGAGCAGGTCGCGGCTCGTCGACGCGATCACCCGCACGTCGACCGAACGCGTCTCGGAGGCACCGAGCCGGCGGATCTCGCCCTGCTGCAGCACGCGCAGCAGCCTCACCTGCATGCCGGGATGCGTCTCGCCGATCTGCTCGAGGAAGGCGGTTCCTCCATCGGCGCGCTCGAACAGGCCCGCCTTGTCGGAGCGCGCTCCCGTGAAGGCGCCGCTGCGGTGGCCGAACAGCTCGCTCTCGAGCAGCGCGTCGGGCAGCGCCGCGCAGTTCTGGGCCGCGAAGGGGCGCTCGCGGCGCGCGCCCGCATAGTGGATCGCCCGCGCCACGCGCGCCTTGCCGGTTCCGGGCTCGCCGCAGATCAGCACGCTCGAATCCGTGTCCGCGACCTTCTCGACCAGCTCGAGCACGCGCTGCATCGCGGGGCTGCGTCCGATCATGCCGTCGATCGCGCTGCGCCGGGCCGCGTCGCGGCGCAGCTCCGCGTTCTCCGCGCGCAGCCGCTCGTTCTCCGCGACGAGCTCGACGGCGAGCTGCTGATTGCGCGCGGCAAGGGAGTGCGCGTCGAGCGAGCGCCTCACGATCAGCTTGAGCGCGTTCGGCTCCCACGGCTTCTCGAGCCAGTGGTGGACCACGCACTCGTTGACGGATCGGTTGAGCGCTCCGTGTGCAGCCTCGCGCGACACGAGCACCCGCATCGCGAGCGGGCGCAGCTCGCGAGCGCGCTCCAGCAGCGCGAGCCCCGACATCGAGGGCGCCCCTTCGTCGGCAATCACGAGCGCGATCTCGAGCTGCTCGAGCAGCGCGAGCGCGTCGGCGGCGCGCGCGGCGCGGTGGATCCGGTAATCGGCCCCGAGCGCGCGCTCGAGGGATTCGAGGTTGGCGGGGTCGGTGTCGACGGCGAGGATCTCGTAGAGTGCTCCGCCCGGGCGACGCGCGGGCTCGATCGGCTGCAGAGCGTCCGGGCGCGGCGCGCACACGCGGCGACTCGCGCGCGCGATCGCAGCGCCCGCGCGCTGCGCGCTCGACTCACGCTGGTGTCATTGAAGCCGGCGAGACGGCGCAATGCGGTCACGCTCGGAGCGTAACAGCTGTCGATGGCGCTTGCTGCGGCGGACACGAAACGGTGACTCGACGCGCGAGGCGCCGCCGGGCCGACGCGCTGCGCGGCCGGCCCGGCGGCTTCCGACTA
>DASPGF010000471.1:0-5693 GCA_035620755.1 Myxococcota bacterium | reverse complement strand
CGAGCTCGTCGGAGCGGAGCACTCGCCGACCCAGAGGGAATGGGAGATCGCCAGCGTAGCGATGCGCCGCTTCTTGACCAAGCACCTGTTTCCCGGGCGCGAGTTCGAGGCGGAGCCGGAGCGCGCGACCGAGGACTCCCTCGAGTATCGGGCGCTCCCGAGCGTGACCCGTTAGCCGCAGCGCTCGTCTTCGCCGAAGTAGGGGTAGAAGGCGACGCAGACGCCTTCGCGGATGTTGTCGAGATCCTGGAGCCGATCGGGGATCAGCTGGTAGCGCTCTTCGCGCAGGTTGGGCGCGAACAGCAGATCGAGCCCGCCATAGCCCGAGAACACCGCGGATCCGTCGCGCTCGTAGACGCTCACATAGACCGATGCGACGCTCTCCGTTCCCTCGAAGCGCCATCGGCTGGGTACCGGGATGCGACGCTTCACGCCGTCCCAGCGCGTCGAGCGCCCGCCGCTCGACTCTCCGGTTCGGATGACGAGATTCGCAAGGATCAGCAGCTCGGCGTCGGACTGCAGGCTCGAAAACAGCGCGGGGACGATGTGCTCGAAGCGGAGCTCTCCGGCCGCGGAGCTCGTCTGCGCGGCGAGCATCCGCTCGTGCGCGCTCTCTGTCGCGCGATTCGCCGCGGCGCGATACGCGTAGCTGTCGACGGTTTGAACACGCAGACCCTGCGACTCGAGGTATCGCTGCAGCTCCGCGAAGACGTTCTCCTGACCGACCTCGAGCCCGTCCGGAATCGCCTCGGTCTCGTTGATCGGGAGCAGCAGCGCGCGCGTCGCGCTCGCGCTGAAGGCCTTGCCGGGCGCGAGGTGGTACTCGTGCCGGATCTGCGCGCAGCCGAGAGTCAGCGCTCCGAATGCCATCGCCGACGCCAATGCGAATGTCGATCGCAAATCCGAGCCGGATCGGAATCCGCAGCGCAGTCCGATTCCCGGTCCCGTGCCCACAACCGCCAGGGGGGCGACGCCTCGAAGCGACATGCTGAAATTCCTCCACCGATCCGCGAGCCCGGACGCAGCGCCGGTTTGCCGCTGCGCACCCGGAAGAATCGGGTCCAGGTGCTGACCTGCGCTGGTGCCGGAGCCTACCATCGCGGGCGCCGAGCGAGAAGCGTGTCGCGTTCCCGGGTCGTCGCCCCAAGTCCGGTCATGCAATCGCGCCGACGCGCGCTCGCGCCGCGCCGCCGCAGCGCGATCCAGGCGCCGCCTGCGTAGAGGCAGAGCAGCGCGATCGGCAGCCCGCGCGCGGAGAGAGCGGGCACGCTCGCGGGTACACAATCGTCGGGAATGCCGTTGCCATCCGCATCATCGCTCGCGCCGCTCGCGATGTCACATGCGTCTTCCACACCATTCTCGTTGCAGTCGAGGACGGGGCCGCTGCGGTCGGGCACGATCTTGAACACCTCGCCGCCCGCCCAGTCGCACAGGTAGATCTCGCCGAAGGCGTCGCGCCCGAACGAGGAGATCGTCGCAATCTCGAGGTTTGCGCCTGGAGCGAGCTCGGCGGTTCGCTCCTGGAGGTTCGCGACGGCGACGCCACCCTCGAAGCTCCAGATGCGAGCGCTGCCGAAATCCGCGAAGAAGTAGCTGCCGTCGAGATCTGGAATTGCACAGCCGCGGTAGACCTCGCCGCCCGTGACCGCGATGCCATCCGCGTGCGTGTACTGGTATACCGGAAGCGTGAGCGCGGGATCGTTGCACACGCAGCCGCCGCTGCCGCAGCCGCTCGCGCTGCTGCACTGGTCGCCCTCCATGCAGTCCCAGCCGTAGTTCTGTCCGCCGCCGCTCCACGCTCGCTGGATGTTGATTTCCTCGATCTGCGCCTCGCCCACGTCCGCGATGTAGAAGTCGCCCGTGTCGGAGTCGAACGCGCAGCGAAACGGATTCCGCAAGCCATAGCTCCAGATCTCGTCGTCGCCGATGTCGCCGACGAAAGGGTTGTCACCTGGAATTGCGTAGGGCGTGCCGCCGTCGACGTCGATGCGCAGGATCTTTCCGAGCAGCTGGTCGCTCGTGTCCTGCGCGCGATCGCCCGGGTCGCAGCCGAACGCGCCATCGCCGGTCGCGATGTAGAGGTGGCCGTCGTGCGGCCCGAAACCGATCCAGCCGCCGCGGTGGTTGACCGCGGCTCCCGGGATCTCGAGGATCGGGAACGCGGTGTGCGGATCCGCGCGGCTCGCGGTGCGCGGGTCGCCCGAGGCGCGGTAGCGCTCGATCACGGTGTTGCCCGCGGTGTTGGTGTAGTTCACGTAGAGGTAGCCGTTCTCCAGATAATCGGGATGGAAGGCGAGGCCGAGCAGACCGAGCTCGCCGCAGCAGGAGATCTGGGTCGACAGGTCGAGGAACGCCTGCCCCTGCATCCCGCGACCCAGCACCAGCACGCGGATCTTCCCGGTCTGCTCGACGATGAACAGGCGCGTGAAGTCGCCTGGCGCATAGGTGGCGAACAGCGGGCTCGACAGGCCCGACGCGACCCGCTCGGTCGCGAGCGGGGTCGCTGCCGATGCCGCGCGCGCGTGCGCGATCAGCAGCATACCGACTCCGAAGCTCGCGATCGCCCGTCTCGCCCGCATCCGCAACCCGCCCGCAAAGCGCGACCACCCGAGGCCGGCCCGCGCGCCTCGCGGCGGCACAGGGCCACGATCGCGACACATCTTCGCCGTGCTCGCATCGACGCCGGAGGCGGATTCTCTCGCGATTCATCGCCGCAAGTCAATTGCGATTCGCGCCGACGGGCGATTTCACTGGCGTCGGGGTCGAGCTGGAGTATGGTCGGCACGGAGCCCGTGCCGCGAGCCCTGCTGCGGCGTTGCACGGCGGATTCGCTCGGGCCCTCGCACCGGGATCGACTCGGATCAGCCAGGATCGAGTCGGATCGGTGGAGATCCGTTGGGATTCATCGATGTCGATTCGGATCGATTCGAATCGGCGCAGTCGAACGGGGAGCCAATGGAATCGTTTCGCAACATCCTCGTCGGCGTGGATTTCGGCGAGGCGGGCTCGCTCTCGGCGGGGAGCCGCCTCGCCGTCGAGCAGGCGCGCTGGATCGCGGCCAACGAGCGCGCACGCGTGACGTTGCTTCACTCGACGCGGTTCGATGAATACTGGTCCGTGAGCGAGGGCGATTTCTCCGACCGGATGCCCTACGAGGCCAGCGCTGCGCGAGTCGCGCTCGAGGCAGCGCGCGCGTCGCTTCGCGACGCGGGAATCGAGGTCGAGATCGAGTACTCGGAGCAGCGCGCGTGGCTCGCGATCGTCGAGCGCGTGATTCGCAGCGGTGTCGACCTCGTGCTCGTGGGCAAGCGCTCCGATCGGGAGCACGATGGGCGTCTGCTCGGGAGCGTCGCGCAGAAGCTCGTGCGAAAGTGCCCGTGCGCGGTCTGGGTCGTGAAGCCCGGCGCGCCGGCGCGCATCGCGCGACTGCTCGCCGCCACCGATCTCAGCCCGGTCGGCGATCGCGTCGTTTCGCTCGCGGCGTCCCTCGCGGAGCAGTGGAGCGCCGAGCTTCACGTCGTGCACGCGCTCCAGCTGCCGCTGTCGGTGCAGATCGAAGGCCCCGACGCCGAACGGCAGTACACCGCAGAAAGTCGCACGGCGGCAGTTGCCGAGATCGAGTCTCGCCTATCGCCAGCGCTGAAGAAGTCCGCGGAGCTCCACGTCGGTCTCACCTCGCCGTCGCGCGCGATCCTGGAGTGCGCGGACCGGCTCAAGCCCGAGCTCGTCGTGATGGGCACGATCGCGCGTGGCGGGGTCGCCGGGCTCATGCTGGGCAATACCGCGGAGCGCATGCTCGGCCGCCTCGACTGCTCGCTGCTGACGGTGAAGCCGGACGACTTCGCCTGTCCGATCGAGCTCGGTCGCACCTGAGCGAGCGTCAGATCGACGCCGTCTCGAGCCGCAGTGCGCCGTCGCCCGCGCGCGCGAGGCCGATGCGGTACTGGGGCCGGAACCCGAGCTCGGCCGCGGCGCGCTCGGTCGCGAGCGTGAAGCCGTAACGCAGGTGGGCGCCGCCGCCGGCTGCATGGCGTGACTCGAGCCGCAGCGCGCGCTCGGCTGCGTCGATCAGCTCGAGCAGCACGCCCGGTAGCGGAATGCTCGGGTGGCCCGTCCAGCGCGCGAGCACCGAGAGCGGAACCGCCTCGCCGCCCGCGATGTTGAAGATCCCCGAGGCCGGCGATTTCACGGCCGCGCGCACCGCGCGCGCGACGTCCTTGTCCGACACCAGCGCGCAGATCGGATCGAATCCGAGCACGCGCAGGCGCGATCCGGGCCGGCCGGCGAGCGACGGGTGGAAGTAGACGTAGCCCCCCGCCGCGACCACGGTCGGTACGCGCAGCAGCACGACGCGCAGCCGATCGCTGTGCACCTCGCTGTGGAAGATCATGTCGCAATCGATCCACGCGCGAAGTTCCGCCGTGACGCGCGGGTCGAGGTCGAGCTCGCTCTCCTCGCTGAGGTGGCTCGCGTTCCCCGTCGGCAGCCGATAGACGAACGCGCTGCCGATCGCGACCAGGTTCCGGATGCTCCGCGTCTCGAGGCAGTGCTGGAGCAGCAGGCGGCTCTCGGCGGTTCGCTCGGCGACACCGCCCGCGAGCGCGCCCGCGCGACTCGCGGCCGCGCCGTGGCGCGGCACGTACACGACGGTGTCGATCGCCGCAGCGCGAAAATCGGCCGAGTGGAACAGGTCGTGCACCGGGCGGTGCTTCGCGAGATCCAAGCGCGTGTAGCAGAAGCTCGGCTCGCTGCTCGCGAGGTAGGCGTCGAACTGGCGCGGCGGTGGGCCCGCGCCGAGCGCGAAGATCGCCTCGACGTCGCGGTCGTGGTAGAGGTTCTTGACGACCCGGCATCCGATCGGCTCATCGGCGTGCGTGACGAGGATGTGCGTCACTTGCGATTGCGGTCGATCAGCTGTTGAATGGCGCGCCGCACCTGGTTCGCGAGATAGCGCACGAGGCGCGCGTCGTCGGCCCCCTCGGGCCCGAAGCGCTCGTAGTAGCGCAGCGGCTCGCCGTACACGATGCGATACGAGACGGGATACGGGAGCAGCCCGAGCGGGCCGAGCCACGGAAAGGTCGGCGTGATCGGCGCGACGGGCAGGCCGAGCCGGCGCGCGAGCGGCACGACGTCGTAGAGGATCGGCGACTGGTCGTCGCTGCCGATGAACGCGACCGGCACGATCGGTGCGCGCGCGCGCAGCGCCTGCTCGACGAAGCCCACGCGGAAGTCCTGGAGCCGGTAGCGGTGCGCGATCGTCTTGCGGATTCCCGCGATGCCCTCGGGGAACACCAGCACGAGCTGACCCTGCTCGAGAAGCTTGGCGAAGTTCTCGCGGGTTCCGACCACCTGGCCCGCGCGCGCGAAGAAGACATTGACCCAGGGGAGCGATCCCGCCCAGCGATCCACGACCGTGCGCACGAGCCGCGGCGGATCCGTGTGCAGCGCCACGTCGACGATCGCCATGGCCGCGTCGAACGGCAGCAGCCCCGCGTGGTTGCCCGCGAGTACGGCGGGGCCTTCGGCCGGAACGCGCCCCTCGCTGCGCACGCGGAAGTAGTAGCGGTAGAGCGCGAGGAACAGCGGGAACGCGGCCTTGAGCACCTCCGGCGAGTACCCGAAGCGGTCGTAGCTGGCCTCGCCTTCGACGAGGTGCGCGAGCGCGGCGAGGATGCGCCGCTCGTCGGCGCCCA
>DASPGF010000470.1:0-2381 GCA_035620755.1 Myxococcota bacterium | reverse complement strand
CGTGGTGCTGCTCGTAGCGAGGCGCGAGGCCCTCGAGGATGCGCAGCGCCTCGTCGGCGCTCGGCTCGCGCACGTCGACCTTCTGGAAGCGCCGCGCGAGCGCGCGGTCGCGCTCGAAGTGCCGGAACTCCTGGTATGTGGTGGCCCCGATGCAGCGCAGCGCGCCCTGCGCGAGCAGCGGCTTGAGCAGGCTCGACGCGTCCACGGTGGCGCCCTGCGCGGAGCCCGCGCCGAGGATGGTGTGGATCTCGTCGATGAACAGGATCGGGCGCTCGCGCTCGCTGATCGCCGCGATGAACGCCTTGAAGCGCGCCTCGAAATCGCCGCGGTAGCGCGTCCCCGCGAGCAGCGAGCCGAGATCGAGCGCGAAGATCTCGGCGCCGCGCAGATCCTCGGGCACGCGCCCCTCGTGGATGCGCAGCGCGAGCCCCTCGGCGAGCGCGGTCTTTCCGACGCCGCTCTCGCCGACGAAGATCGGGTTGTTCTTGCGCCGCCGCGCGAGGATCTGGATGGTGCGGTCGAGCTCGGGGCCGCGGCCGATCAGGGGATCGAGCGCGCCCTGCGCGGCGAGCTGCGAGAGGTTGGTCGAGAACGCGGCGAGCGGATCCGCGGGGAGCTCGGCCGCGTCGCCGAGCGCGGGCTCGCCGCCCGCGGGAGCGTCGCTGCGCTGCAGGCTCGAATCCGAGAGCTTCGAGATGCCGTGCGAGATGTAACGCAGCATGTCGAGCCGCGACACACCCTGGGATCGCAGCAGGTTGATCGCGAACGAGTCCGGCTCCTGGAACAGCGCGGCGAGCAGATCGCCCGCGTCGACCTCGGGCTTCTCGGCGCTCTCGCAGTGCGACAGCGCGTGCTGCAGCACGCGGTGGAATGCAAGCGTCTGCTGCGCGTCGTAGGGCTCGTCGCCGGGCACGGTCTCGAGATCCTCGGCGAAGAAGCGGTCGAGCGCGGCCTTCAGCGCGGGGAGCTGCGCGCCCGAGTTCCGCAGGATCTCCGAGCCGCGCGCATCGTGCAGCAGCGCGTAGAGCAGGTGCTCGACGGTGAGGTACGCGTGCCGGCGCGTCGTCGACTCGCGGTAGGCGGCCTGCAGCATCAGCTGGAGCTCTCGGCTGATCTGGCTCATGCGCGGCCCCTCACTCCTTCTCGATCCCCGCGCGCAGCGGGTAGCCCGCTCGCTCCGCGGTGCGGTGGACCGCCGAGAGCTTGGTCTCGGCGACCTCGAGCACGTAGACGCCCGCGACGCCGAGCCCGCTGTTGTGGATCTGCAGCATGATCTGCGTCGCCGCGGATGGGCCCTTTCCGAAGATGCTCTCGAGGATCCTCACCACGAACTCCATGGGCGTGTAGTCGTCGTTGTAGAGCAGGACCTTGAATCGCTCGGGACGCGCGACCTTGCGGCGCGTGCGCGTCGCGAGTGCCCCCTCGCGCTGCGGATCGGCGGGGCTCGGCGCGCCGTTCCCGCCCGCGGGGCCGATCGGCTGCTTCGGCATGCCGCGAGAATAGCAATGGGCGCGGGCGATCCCTAACCGCAGCCGCGCGAGCGAGCGCCGAGACGCTCTAGACTGTCGGCGTGCTGAGCGTCGAGTGGGGCGAGGGAGTCCGCGACGTCGCGCGCGACGAGTGGAACCGCCTCGTCGGCGACGAATCGCCGTTTCTCGAGTGGGATTGGCTCGCGTCGCTCGAGGACGCGGGCGTCGTCGGAGCGGAGCGCGGCTGGCTGCCGCGGCCGCTGCTCGCGCGCGAAGCGGGCCGCTTGATCGCCGCGTGTCCCGTCTACGTGAAGGCGCACAGCGAGGGCGAGTTCGTGTTCGACTTCGCATGGGCGGAGGCCGCCGCGCGCGCGGGCATCCGCTACTACCCGAAGCTGCTCGTCGGCGTTCCGTTCACGCCCGTGACGGGCGCGCGCTTCCTGATCGCGCGCGGAGTCGAGCGCGCGGCGCTGATCGCGCGCCTCGGCGGCGCGCTGCGCGAGGCGTGCGTCGGCGGCGATCTCTCGGGTGTGCACGTCAACTTCTGCCGCGAAGACGAGGTCGCCGCGCTCGCGGGCTCGGCGGGCGGCGTAATCGGTGCGCGCGCTGCGGGCGCCGGAGCGCACGCGGTCGATGCTCGCTTCCCGCGCGCCGACGCCGACGGCTACTTGCTCCGCATCGGCTTCCAGTACCACTGGCGCAACGCGGGCTACCGCAGCTTCGCCGATTACCTCGCGCGCTTTCGCAGCAAGCGGCGCAACCAGATCCAGCGCGAGCGCCGCGCGCTCGAGCGCGAGGGAATCGCGGTCGAGGTGCTCACGGGCGATCGGATCGGCGACGAGCTGTTCGAGCCGATGTTCGCTTGCTACCTCGCGACGATCGAGAACCGCTACTGGGGGCGGCAATACCTCA
>DASPGF010000469.1:0-3917 GCA_035620755.1 Myxococcota bacterium | reverse complement strand
GAGCTCACGGAGAGCGCGCTGCTTGCGGACAACGACCAGACCGCGTCGTGTCTGCGCGAGCTGCGCGCGATCGGCGTTCGGATCTCGCTCGACGATTTCGGAACCGGCTATTCGGCGCTGAGCTACCTCAGCCGCGTTCCGCTCGACGTGCTCAAGATGGATCGGGCGTTCATTCGCGACGTGCACTCGGACCCGTCCGCGGCGGGGGTCGCGAGCGCCGTGGTCGCGATGGCCCACAGCCTCAATCTCCGCGTGGTCGCCGAGGGCGTCGATTGCGCGGAGCAGATCGCGCCGCTGCGCGCGATGGGCTGCGACCTGATCCAGGGCTTCATCTTCAGCGCTGCGGTGTCGGCCGAGGAGTTTGCCGTCTACCTCACGCCGAAGGGGAGAAAGCTCCGCATCGCGTCGTACGAGCTCCCGCCGGGTGGCCCGGCCGTGGCGAGCGACGTCGACGCCCCTGCAGCGCACCCGAAGCGCAAGGCTGACCCCCCGCGCAAGCCGGGGCATTCGGACCAACGCCACGCGCTGATCGTCGACGACGACCGCATGCAGATCGGGCGCACGGCGATGCGCATGAACCAGATGGGCATTCCGTCGTACTATGCGCGCGATCCCGACGAAGGCGTGCTGTTCGCGCACCAGGAGCCCGGCCGCATCCGCGCGCTGTTCGTCTCCTCGGAGACGCCGCGAGAGGTGATCGAGCGCATCGCGTCCGAGATCGCGGAGCTCTGCGACGGCGAGCGCCCTTCGATCGTGATGGTCGGCGAGAAGTTCGACGCGACGGCGATCGCGGAGCTGCGCCAGAAGACCTCGATCTGGTCGCTGCGAATTCCGTTCGACGACGCCGAGCTGAGCTTCGTCGCCGATGCGGCGCTCTCGACCGATGGAGATTCGCGGTTCCCCCAGCGCAACCGCGCTCCCGTGCACCTGATGGTCTGGACTCGCGTCGGCGACGCGAGCGGCCACGGCGTGATCACCTCGCTCTCGCCTCGCGGTGCGTTCGTGGAGATGGACGACGCGCCGCCGGTCGGAACGGCGCTGCATCTCGAATTCTCACTGGGCGAGTGGCCGGTCGCGATCCGCGCGCGCGTCGTCTACCTGCACGGGCACGAGGACGGTCGATCGACGCGGCCCGCGGGCGTCGGCGTGGTGTTCCTCGACCGCGATCGCGACACCGAGGACCGGATCATCGAAGAGATCGAGAAGGGGGCGGTGCGCTTCGTCTCCTGAGCGCGATTACCGCCCCTCGCATCTGCGACGCACGCGCAGGCCGCCTGTTCGCGCAGCTCGGCTTCCGATAGCATCGCGGTCGTGCCGGAGTCGCAATCGCAGCTGCGCCGGGTTCTCGCCGCCGCGGCGCCGCTCGTCGCCGCGCTGTTCGGCGCGCAGCTCGGCTTCGCCCAGCAGCAGGCGCTTCGACCGCAGCTCGACGGACCGCAGCTGGTCGACGCGCTACGCGCCGGTGGGCTCGTGATTCTGATGCGCCACGCGTCGACGGAGAGCTTCGTGCCGCAGCCGGGCGTGACGGCCGCCAATGCGTGCCCGAGCCAGCGGAACCTCAGCGAGCACGGCCGTCGCGAGGCCCGCGACATCGGTGCGGCATTCGATGATCTCGGCATTCCCGTGGGCCGGGTCCTGACGAGCCCGTACTGCCGTTGCGTCGATACGGGTGAGCTCGCGTTCGGCGGGGGCGAGGTGTCGCAGGAGCTCGGCGCGATCGACGAGCTGCCGAGCTCGGAGAAGGACGAGCGGGCCAGGCAGATCCGCGCGCTGCTCAATACCGTGCCGCCCGCCGGGCGCAACACGATCCTGATCACGCATACGGGGACACTGCTCTACAGCTTCGGCCTGCAGTCGCGCCCCGAGGGCATCGCACACGTGTTTCGACCCGCCGAGATCGGCAACGCGATCTACCTGGGCTTCGTGACGCCCGAGCAATGGATTGCGCTGGCCCGCTCGAGCGCCGCCGGCTCCTAGCGAGAGCCTGCGAACTTCGAGCATGCGGCGGTCCACGCAACGCATCCGCGCATCGACGCGAGCTCTAGCGCGCGTCGCGTTCGCAGCGATCTCCGCGGCGTCGCTGCTGAACCCGAGCGGAGTGCGCGCGCTCGTGATCGAGCGCGAGGACGAATCGATCTCGCAGCGGGCGCCCGAGGACGATCCGGGCTGGGCAAACGTGGGCGTCTGCGATGGTTGGACGGCGGTCTACCTCGGCGATCGCTGGGTGCTCACGGCCGCGCACGTGGGCGCCTCGCCCATCGAGCTCGACGGCGTGGTCTACGCAGCCGATCGGAGCTCGCGCGTCGTGGTCGAGAACCCGGATGGAACGCCGACCGACCTGATGCTGTTCCAGATCACCTCGGAGCCGGACCTTCCCCACCTCGCGATCGCGCGCGAATCGCCGCCGATCGGCAGCGTCGTGCTGCTCGTCGGCGCGGGTCTCGGCGGCAGTGAACCGATGCGCGGCAGCGGGCGCGCGGGCTTTCGCTGGAACGCACCCGCGCGCAAGCGCTGGGGTACGAGCACGGTGCACGAGTACGTCCACGACCATTCAGTCGGGAACACGGACGTGTTCGCAACGCGCTTCTCGATCGCGAAGACCGCTCACGAGGCCCAGGCTGCGCACGGCGATTCGGGAGGCGCGGCGTTCGTTCGCTTGGGCCGCGAGTGGCAGCTCAGCGGCATCATGCTCGCCGTCGACGGTCACCCGGGTCAGCCGCAGCGCTCCGCGATCTACGGAAATCGCACCTTCATCGCCGACCTCGCGCGCTACCGGGCGTTCGTTCTCCGCGTGATCGGCGCCGAGCAGGGCTGATTGCGCCAGATCAGCTCGCCGCCAACGAGGCGACCTCGGCCGCGAGGCACGCCGAGTCCATCTCGGCGATCTGGAGCGTGACGCGGTCGATCATCGCGCGCGCCTTCGCTTGCTGCTCGGGCTCTCCGCCAGCGAGCAGGAAACGCGCGTAGTCGCAGCGTGCGCGCGCAGTCCAGAGCGTCGCTCCGAGCGCGCGGCTGGACTGGATCGCGTCCTCGAAGTGCTCGCTCGCGCGCTCGCGATTCCCCATGGTCGCCGCGAGCAGCCCGAGGCAGCGCGAAACCGAGCCGTAGAAGGCCATCCAGCTGAACACCATGTTGCGTTTCGCGTGGGGCAGCAGCTGCTCGTAGAGCAACGCAGCCCGCTTCGCGTCACCGAGCCGCACGCAGAGATCGGAGAGGTGGTACATGCTCGTCGGCCAGCCGAAGTCCTGACTCACGCTCGCAAAGCTTCCGAGCGCGAGCGCCTCGAACAGATTTCGCGCCTCGTCGGTCTTGCCGATCAGGCTGCAGAGGTTCGCGAGCGCGCAGAACCACATGCTCCCGGGACGATGGGTCTCCGCGAGGTGGCGGATCTCGTCCTCGAGCCGCTCGAGCTTCTGCTGCTCGTAGAAGACGCCGTAGCGGTGGAGGGTGCGCGTGATCTGGTAGTACGGATCGCCTCCGAGCGCGCCCAGATCGAGCGCCTCGCGGCCGACGCGCGCGGCTTCCGCGATCTTCCCCTGGAACAGCAGGCTCGTCGCGTCGATCATCATCACGAACGAGCGTTCGGGCGGCTGCCGCAGCTCTTCGGCGATGCGCCGGATCTCCGGCAGGTCGTGGCGCATGCCGCCGGAATCGCCGCGTGCGATGTACTCCTCCATTCGGAACAGCAACGCGAGGAAGATCAGGTTGAGATTCCCCGACTCGTAGGCGAGGCGCGCGATCTCGTCGCTCAGCTCCAACTGGCGATGCAGGAACGCGGGTCGGCTCATCACGTTGAGCTGCGCGATCAGCGCTTCGGCGAGCGCCGACGCATCGCCGCTGCGGCGCGCGATGTCGATTGCCTCGTCGGTCAACGCCAGGCACAGCGCGGAATCGTTGTTCCAGAAACGAGCGACCGC
>DASPGF010000468.1:0-2435 GCA_035620755.1 Myxococcota bacterium | reverse complement strand
CAGATGGGTGTGCGCGTCGGGTCGGAAGCGCGGCTGGACGTCGCGCGCGAGCGCCGCGCGCGAGCTCCTCGACAGCAGCCGCGGGCTCGCCGCCGCCTGCGAGAACAGCTGCCCCGTCATGCCGAGGTGCACCACCAGGCGGCTTCCGTCGTCGAGCTGCGCGATCAGATACTTGCCGCGCCGCGCGAGAGCGCGCGCAGTGCGGCCGCGCAGCGCGCGGCGCAGGCGCAGCGGCGGCGTGATGAACAGGTAGCTCGGCGCGCTCGTGCGGACGCTGCGGATGCGGCGGCCGACCAGCAGCGGCGCGATCAGCCGACGCGTTACCTCGACTTCGGGGAGCTCGGGCACGGCAGTTCCTCGGCGGGATGGGGCCGAACGGCCCCGAGCGGGCAGCCTAGCAGTGTCCCGCGACCGCGCGGCGCGCGCAGCCCGCGCGCGTTCCCGCGCGGGGCACTTTAGCGGCGAGCGCGGTTAGACGATGCAGCGGCGGCGGGCCCGCATCCGGACCCGTAGGGGAGCGAGCGCGTGAACGATTCCGGGCGCAGACGGGGTTCCATCTTCTCGCAGCGGCTCGACCGCACGACCTTCACCGCCTACCTGCTCGGCGCGGTCGTCCCGCTGACCGCGCTCGCGGTGGTCGTGCAGCGCTTCGCGATCCCCGCGATCGCCGACAACGCGCAGCTCTACGCGCTCGTGGGCGGCGTGGGCTCGATCGCCGTGCTGTCGCTGCTCTCGTTCTTCGTGCTGCGCAAGGTCACGCGCTCGACGCTCGAGCGCATCGATCGCGACAACCGGCGCCTCTCGGCGTTGCTCGGCACCTCGACGACGCTCACCGCGTCCGAGCACACATCGGAGATCGCGACCACCGCAGTCGCGTGCGCGCTCGAGCTCACAAGCGCCCAGGCCACGTTCCTGCTGGTGCGCGGCAAGGATCCCGCGGCGTCCGCGGAGCTGTTCGAATCCGCGGGTCGCGACTGCGACAAGCTGTTCCGATCGCTCGGGTCGCAGCTCACCGAGCTCGCGGGGCTCGCGATGAGCAATGGCCGGCCCGCCGTCAAGCAGCCCTCGGCGACGAGCGCGAGCATCCTCGTGCTGCCGCTGTCGGGAGAATCGGCTTGGCTCGGCGCGCTCGCCGCCGTTCACGCCACGCCGGGCGCGAGCTTCGAGCGCGCGCAGCTCGACGGCCTCACCACGCTCGCGGGCCTGACCTCCGTGGCGATGCGCAATGCCGATCTTCGCGACGCCCAGCGCAACTTCTTCTCGCACATGACGGAAATCCTCGTGAGCGCGCTCGACGCCCACCTCGACTACCACGACGGCCATGGCAACCGCGTCGCGCAGTACGCGAACCGCGTCGGCCGCGCGCTCGAGCTCGACGACAAGCGGCTGCAGAACCTCCACTTCGCGTCGCTGCTGCACGACGTCGGCATGCTCAAGATCGAGCGCTCCGCGCACCGCAGCGAGAGAGCGTGCGCGAAGCACGCCGAGCTCGGCTTCCGCATGCTCGCGCGGATCCGCCTCTGGGAGGACGTCGCGCCGATCGTGCACTGCCACCACGAGTGGTATGACGGCAACGGCTACCCGCAGAGCCTCGCGGGCGAGGACATCCCGCTCGAATCGCGGATCATCACCGTCTGCGACGCGTTCGACTCGATGACGAGCAACACGAGCTACAAGGTCGCGATGCCGCTCGAGGCCGCAGTCGACGAGATTCGCAGCGGCATGGGCACGCAGTTCGATCCGCGCGTCGCACAGGCGTTCCTCGACCTCGTCGCGCAGGGCGTGATCTCCACTGGATAGCGCGGGCGTGATCTCCACCCGATAGCGCGGGCGCGCAATCGCGGCCTCGGGCGCGGACAGCGAGCCTCGCGATCACGCGATCGCGGCCTCGCGCGCGAGCCTCGAGCTCGCGCGACCGCCACCGGTGTCACGGGAAGAGCAGCGTACCGACCACAAGGCTCAGATAGCCGACGTGGTAGAGCAGCAGCAGGTAGTAGACGAGAAACGCCGCGAAGATTCCGATCACCGCGAGCGGTCGGTACCGGTAGCGCCAGAGCAGATACGAGCCGCCCGCGACGAGGCCGAGCTTGATCGCGGCGAACGCGACCGGATGCTCGCCGACGATGCGCGCGAGCAGCGGATTGGCCTCGCGCGCGAGGCCCGCGTGAATCCAGGTCAGCGTGAAGATCGCGTCGAGCAGGTTGAGCGCGAGCACGACCTTGACGAGCCCGAGCAGCCAGCGGAACTGTTCGGGCGTCCCGATGCGGGGATCTGGCGCGGACTCGCTCGGCGCCGATCCGTCACGCAAGGCTGAGCCCGATCGTGAGCGGCTCGCCGTCGATGCTGACGTCGCGCCGCTCGGCGCCTGCTGCGGGTTGAGCGTCGAGCGCGACCTCGACCGCGAGCGCCTCGCTCTGCAGCTGCTCGACACGCGG
>DASPGF010000467.1:0-4616 GCA_035620755.1 Myxococcota bacterium | reverse complement strand
GAGGTGGACGTGATCGACGCGCTCGCGCAATCGATGGGCCTCCGCGCGCGCTTCGTCGCGAAGCCTTTCGCCGAGCTGCTGCCCGCGCTCGATCGAGGCGAGGTCGACCTCGTGATCTCCGGGATGACCATCACGCCCGAGCGCAACGCCCGCTTCGCATTCGCCGGCCCCTATTTCGTCTCCGGAAAATCCGTGCTCACGAGATCGGCGACCATTGCCGCCGCGCGCGAGCCGCTCGATCTCGACAGCGCCGAGCGCCGCTTCGCGGTGCTCGCCGGCTCCACGAGCGAGCGGTTCGCCGAGCAGATGCTTCCGCGCGCCCGGCGAGTCGCCGTCGCGGATTACGACGAGGCCGTACAGCTCGTGCTCGACGACAAGGTCGACGCGATGATCGCCGACTTCCCGATCTGCCAGCTCTCGATCCTGCGACACCCCGAGGCGGAGCTGTCGACGCTGCTGTCGCCGTTCACCATCGAGCCGCTCGGCATCGCGCTGCCCGCCGACGATCCGCTGCTCGTCAACCTGATCCAGAACTATCTCAACACGCTCGAGCGCACCGGCTTGCTCACGCATTTCAGCGCCAAGTGGTTCTCCGACGGATCCTGGGTGGGCGAGCTCCCCTGATCGCGCAATGCGGAGTGCCCGAATCGGCATCGCTGCATCGCTCCTGGCCTGCGCGGCCGCAGCCGGATGGCTGGCATGCGCGGGAGCGCCGCCTTCGACCGCGCGCAGCAAGCCCGACGTGCTGCTCACCGAGGTCGACGATGTGCGCGTCGGCGGGCAGGCCGCGGAGGCGGTTGCCGCGGATATGGGCCTATACGCCGACCCGAAGCTCGAGGCGTATGTAAACGAGGTCGGCCAGTCGCTGCTGCGCGGTGTGCCGCGCATGGGGTTCCAGTATCAGTTCAAGCTCGTCGATCAGTCCGAGCCCAACGCATTCGCGCTGCCCGGCGGCTACATCTTCGTCTCGCGCGGGCTGCTGGCACTCGTCGGATCCGAGGACGAGCTCGCGAACGTGCTCGGCCACGAGATCACGCACGTCGCGCGCCGACACGGCGCCATGCAGCAGGCGCTCGCGGAAGCGGGGCCACTTGCGATGCCGTGGATCCGCGCGGCGAGCCAGGCCGCCTATGGGCGCGACATGGAGAACGAGGCCGACCAGGGCGGACAGCTGCTCGCGGCCGCCGCGGGCTACGACCCGATGGCGATGTCGACCTTCATGCGCAAGCTCGACCACCTGGAGCGCATCCGGATCGGCGGCGTTCGGCAGACGCGATTCGTCGACACGCATCCCGGCTCGAGCGAGCGAGCGGCGGTCAACGCAGCGCGCTCGCACGAGATCCGGCGCCGCCAGGTGGCAGGTCGAGGCGGCGAACCGCGGCTCTACCTGCAGCGCATCGAAGGGCTGCCCGTGGGGCCGCGGCCCGAGACCGGCGTGTTCGTCGGCGACATCTTCCTCCATCCCGCGATGGACTTCCAGCTTCGGTTCCCGGCGGGATGGAGCGTCGCCAATACGAACCGCGCGGTGGGCGCCGTGTCGCCGCGGCGCGACGCGATGATCTACCTGACCGCCGCGCAGCAACGCGAGCTCGATCCGGAGCAGGCGGCGCTCGCGTTCGCCGTCGAGACGAGCCAGACGCTCCCCGTCGAGGTCGTGCGATCCGAGCCCGTCAAGGTCGCGGGAATCGATGCGTGGCGGTTGCAGCTCGACGGCAGCGCGCGCGGCGGCAGCGTCCAGGCGAACGTGACGTTCATCCCGTACCGCGGCGCGATGTATCGAATCACGGGCGTGTCGTCGCGCATCGCGGCTCGCGATTATGCGGGCCGCATGCTCGCCACCGCGCGCAGCTTCCGGCCGCTGCTGGAACGCGAGCGCGCGATGATCGACGAGGTGCGCCTGCGAATCGAGGCGACCCGGGCGGGCGAAGACCTCGCCGCACTCTCGCGTCGAGCCGGGAGCAGCTGGAGCCTCGCGGAGATCGCCGTCTACAACGGACTGTTCACCACGCACCGCTTCCAGGGCGGCGAGCTCGTGAAGACGGCGCGCCGCGAGCGCATCGACCGCGATGCCTCGTCGCGCTGAAGACGCGCCCGCGCCGCGCCCCGAGCCCGCTGCGGGCGCTGCGCGGCGAGCTCCCCGAGCGCTGCGTGCGCTCGCGCTCGCCACGCCGTGGCTGCTGCTCCTCGTGGTGCTGGGGGGGGTTAGAGCTTGCGCCGCATCAGGTAGATGGCGCGCTCCGATCCCTTCAGGGCCCGCGAGTCGACGATCTCGAACCGCGCCGCGAACGCGCGCTCGAAGCCCGGCTGGGTGTAGTCGGGAAAGATGTCCTCGCGCGTCGCGAGCAGCACCTGAAGCTTCGGGTCGCTCTTCGGAACGAACTCGATCACGAGGTGCGGCGCGAGGCTCGCGAAGAATTCCGCGACATCTGGCAGCGGCACGTTGTTCGCGATCGCGAGATGATGGATCAGCGCGAGCGCCATCACGAGATCCGCGGAGCTCCGCTGCACGAGCGAGAAGCGCTCGCGGTGCGCCCAGCCGAGCGCGGGGCTCGGATTGACGAGATCCATCACGAGCGGCAGCAGTCGCGCCTCGCGCCGCCTGCGCATCTCGCGGTAGTTGCGCTCGACACACGCGGCATCGACGTCGAAGCAGACCGTGAAGCTGCCGCGCTCGCTCGCGATGCGGCTGAAGCGGCCCGTGTTGCCGCCGAGATCCCACACCGTAGCGGGTCGGATGCGATCGAGATATTCCGCGACTGCAGCCTCCTTGTTGCGATCGCCCGCCTCGCTGTAGGAATCGCCCGCGTAGTAGTCGGCCCACTCGGTATGCGACGGCTCCCACGCGAGACTCGCGCACGCCCCGTGCAGCGCAGCGAGCAGGTTGTCGAAGCTCTTCGCGCTCAAGGCGCGCGGCGTCGGCGCGGCAACGCTCCGCGATCCCACCGCCTCGAAGCGGCGCTGGTAGCGCGCGTGCAGCGCGATGTGCAGCAGCAGCTGCAGCCGCAGCCAGGCCCGCGCGGGCAGCAGCGACCGCGCGAGCGCGAGCGGAATGCCGTCGAGGTGGACGCGCATCAGCCTCGCGAGCGCCGCGCCGCGGTAGGCGATCAGCGCAAGCGGCGCGAGGAAGTGCTCGCAGAACTGCCGATAGGCGACCCAGGGGCTGCCCGCGCGGTAGCTCTCGAACGAGAGCGTGTCGATCAGCAGCGGCCGCCCGTCGCGGAACTGGATGTTGTAGGCGCTCGCGTCCTTGAGCGACATGCCGAAGCCCAGCGCGATCCGCTGGATCTCGAGCGTCGCGAGCGCCGCGTCCTGAAGCTGCCCGAAGCACCACTCGTAGGGATACGAGAAGAATCGCAGCGCATCCGGCCGGAGGATGCGGTAGGCGTCGGCGACGCCCGTGGGCGCGATCGAGACCTCCTCGTGCGCAACCAGCAGGCCCTTCTCGACGAGCGCGGCGTAGAGCCCCGATCCGAGCAGCCGGTCGTAGTCGGCCGCGTAGCTGCGGTTGACCTGCCGGTAGAGGACCCCGTCGCGCTCGAACACGAAGCCGCTGGGGTCGCGAAACGAAGCTCCGAGCCGGCCCCCGCGGTGATCCCCGCCATCAGTCATCGCGGGGAGCGCGGTCGGAGCGGTCCCGCGCGCGCGAGCCGCGGCCAAAGAACGCGCGGATCTTCCGCCAGTAGGCGGAGATCGCGAGCGCTGCGCCCGCGACCGCAGCGACGAGTGCCTGCAGCAGCAGGCTGCCCGCGCCCGGATCGAGATACGCGAGGTCTGGGAGCTGCGGCTCGGCGAGCGGGCTCGCGGCGCGCGCGAGCGCGGGCGCGACGATCGCCGCGAGCCCCGCTGCGCGGCGCGTCCAGGCGTGCGCCGCGGCCGGTCTTGCGCCGCGCGCGCGTGCGGCGCGGCGCGGAGCGTGGCACGACCATCCCAAGCGAAGCGGGCCTCGACCCACGGTCGTGCATCCTCTCAGAACGGCGCCGCGATGGCAACCCCCGTCACAGGGCGCGCGCGGCGTCGGGCGGCGGCTCGGCGACCTCCGCAACCACGTAGCGCGGTCGTCCCTTCACCTCGTCGTAGATCTTCGCGATGAACTCGCCGATCACGCCGAGGCCGATCATCAGCATGCTGCCGATGATCAGCAGCAGCAGATTCACGGTCGTGAAGCCGGTGACGGCCTCGCCGCTGAACCACTGCGCGAGGGAGACGGCGCCCAGACCGAACGCGAAGCACAGGAACACGGCCCCCATCACGGTGATGATGTGAACGGGCAGCGATGAGAACGACGTGATGCCGTTGATCGCGAGGCGCAGCAGCCCGAGCGAGGACCAGGCGGTCCGGCCACCCGCGCGCGGCTCGACGTCGAATGGCAGCTGCTTGCGCTTGAAGCCCAGCCACGCCGACATGCCGCGGAAGAACACCGTGCGCTCGGGCATCCGGCTCCAGGCATCGAGCACCTTCCGATCCATCAGCTTGAAGTCCGACGCGCCCCGCAGATCGATGCCAGCGAGCGAGCGCAGAAGGAAGACGAAGAAGCCCGCCTGGGCGCGGTAGGCGATCGACTCGCGGCCGCGGTCGCGTTTGACGCCCTCGACCACATCGAAGCCCTCTTCCTGCCA
>DASPGF010000466.1:0-11200 GCA_035620755.1 Myxococcota bacterium | reverse complement strand
TCGCGCGGCGCGGCCGCAAGCCATCACATTCCTGTGTTGGGTGCGATCCTGCTCGGGCTCGCATTCAGCGCGCTGGCGCTCGCGATGCTCCGGCCCGCGCTGCGCGGCGCGTTCATCAACGACGACTATCCGCTGATCGTGAATCACCCCTACCTGCGCACGCTCGACGCGCAGAACCTCGCCGCGATCCTCGACCCGTTCGGCGACGCGTCGCTGCACGGCGTGAACTACGCGCCCGTGATGCTGCTGAGCTTCGCGCTCGAGAAGGCGATCTTCGGCCTCGATACGTTCGGCTACCACGTCGTCAACGTGGTCGTGCACGGCGTGAATGGCGCGCTGCTCGCCGCGTTGCTCACCGCCAGCGGCATCCCGAGGCGGGCTGCGCTGCTCGGCGCCCTGCTGTTCGTCGTGCATCCCGCCAACGTCGAGGCTGTCGCGTGGATCTCGCAGCTCAAGACGGAGCTCGCGTTCGCATTCGCGCTCGGCGCGCTGCTCGCCCAGCGGCGCTTCCCGGCCGCCGCGCTCGCGCTGTTCGCGCTCGGGTTGCTCACCAAGGCGTCCGCGCTCGCGGCCCTGCCGACCGCGGCCGCGCTGAGCTGGTCGCGCCGCGATGCGCCGAGGCACTGGTGGTGGCTCGGCGCGTGGACCGCCGTGGCGGGCCTCTACGCGATCCCCGAGCTGCACGCGCAGGTCGCGGGCGAGTACTCACCCCACGCGGATGCGTGGATGCACGCGCGATCGATCGCCGCGCTCGGCGCGCGCTATCTCGCGATGGCGGCGACTTCGTACGGGGTGTCGGCGTTCCAGGAGCCCGAGCCCGCGCGCTCGCTCGTGGATCCCTGGTGGCTCGCAGGCGTGCTCGCGGCGGCGTTGCTCGGCGCGAGGACCCTCGCGACGCTGCGCGCGCGCAAGCCGGAGGCCGCTTTCTGGATCGCCGCGGCGGCTTCCTTCGCGCCGATCAGCCAGATCTGGACCTTCATGCACCCGTTCGCGGATCGCTACCTGTACTTCATCCTGCCGGGCCTGATCGGGGGCGGCCTGTTCGCCGCGCTGGAGCTGCGATCGCAGCTGCTCGCGCGCCAACCCGCCCTCGCGCGGCGCTGGGCGCCGGCCGCGACGCGCGCGGCGCTCGTCGGAAGCCTCGCGGTCGCGCTGGTATTCGCCGCGCGCAGCCACGCGCGCGCCGCGCTGTGGACCGAGGAGATCGCGCTGATGCGCGAATCCGCGCGCAACTACCCGAACGGCGCGAATGCCGCCTACTACCGCGCGCTGCTCGCCGCGGAGCGCGGCGATGCCGAGACCGCCGTGCGCGAGCTGCGCGAGTGCGCGCGGCACGACATCGGACACGTGGCGCGATTCTCCGCCGATCCACGCTTCGCGCCGATCGCGCGCGACCCCGCCTTCCACGCGCTGGTAGACGAGATCGCGGGACGCTGGATCGAGTTCGCGCGCGAGCGCGGACTCGAGAGCCAGACCTGGCTGCGGTCGGTGGGGCAGGCGCACCGCGTTCGCGGCGAGTACACGCAGGCGATCGCGGCATTCGAGCGCGCGCTGCGCGGCGGCGGGCCGCTCTCCTCCGAGATCGCAGCCGACCTCCAGGCGACACGCGCGCTCGAGCGCGACGCGCGCGCCCGCGAGCGGCGTTGACTCGCGCGCGGCCGGCCGCGCGCGCCTCGCGGCGGGCCCGCGTGTCCGCGCTCGGAATCGGGCGCCGAGCGGCTGGTCGCACCGGGCCCGATGGAGCGGACTAGGCCTGCCCTCTCCCTCGTGAGCGCCGCCGCGCGAGCGCGCCGAGCGCGCCGCCACCCGCGGCGAGCGCGATCCAGAGCTCGGGCTCGGGGAGGATCCGCAGCTCGAAGTTGCCCTCCGGCGTGAGGTCGTAGTGGGAAACGCGGATCATCACCGGCTCGCCCACGGGAAGCCGACCGAAGCCGTCGAAGCCGATGCGCAACGCGGAGTCGAGGAAGTAGTCTCCCATCCCCGAGCAGGCGGACGGCGCACTTCCGAGCGACCAGTCGTCGTTTTGCGCGAGTTCGTTGGCCACGCCACCCGGGCAGCCCTGATGGACCGACACCACGGTGTCGATCCCGAACGAGCGCTCCGTCGAGCAGCTGCTGATCACGATGTCCTGATCGACGACCGGCGTGAAGCTGTACCAGACGTCCTTGCTGCGACACGAGACGTGCCCGCTCTCGCACCCGTCGTTGCTCGCGCCGAAGAGCGTGCCGAAGGCCTTCCCGGTTTGGACCGGAATCGCGTCCGCGCAGCGGTTCTCACCGGCGCTGCACTGGTAGCCGCACTTGTTCTTGACCCAAAAGACGCACTCTTCGTCCCAGGAGTCGGTGCAGCAACTCGGATTGGTGAAGCACACCGCCGCCGCGCAGCCGTGGCAGGTCGAGTCGAGCGGCTCACCGGTCTCGCAGAGGTTGTGGCTGCACGCGGCCGCGCAGGCCAGGTCCTGGCAGACGGTCAGCACCTTCTCGATGCAGCTGTCATCCCAAGCCGTCTGGCAGCAGAAGGGATCCGCGTCGCAGATCGCGCTGACGCAGGGGTCGCAGTTCTGATTCAGGCCGGTGCCGACCTCGCAGATGTCGTGCGTGCAGCTCTGGGCCGCGGCGGGCGCGGGCCAGCCGAGGCACGCGAGCCCGCCCAGTACGGTGAGCGCGGTGAGCGCGGTGAGCGCGGCGGACCTGGCGAACGCGGCATGCGCGGTGAACGCGCCTAGCGCGGCGGACGCGGCGCGCGCACCGAGCCCCGCGCCGCGCCCGGAAGTCGCCTTGCGCGCGGTCAGGTGGGCGCCGCCTAGCAGTCGCGCCCCACCTAACAGCTCCAGTTGTTCCTGCTCCCCCCCGCCCGATACGACCAGCCCGGCTCGATCAGCGTCCATGGCAACCCCGCAATATTGCGGGCCCACCCGTCTCGTCGCCCGAGCCCGGGGTGGGCCCGCCAACAGCAGAACAATTTCGCGCTAGCTCGACTTCCGCGTCAGCGCCTGCCCGTTACCTGTTACACGTCTTGGTGATTCGGCGCGTTCCCACGCACGGGTGGTTGTCGTCGTCGAAGCCGGAGAAGGTCGCGACGAAGTCGATGAAGCCCGAGTTGCAGCGGGGAATCGAGAGCGTGACCGAGCCACCCCTGCCACCCTTGCCGACACCGAGCCGGATCGGGCCGGTCGACTCGGAGTCGATCACCGTCTCGCCGTCGACGGCGTCGATGGTGAGCGTGGTGTCGACGACCGTATCGGCGGGTGCGGTGCCCTTCTCGATCCGAGCCTTGGCGGTCACGTCCTTCGTTCCGCCCACCGTGACCGTCGGCGAGCCCGCGCGCAGCGCGTTGACTTCGATCTTGAAGTCGCACTCGAGGTTGCCTTCGCCTGCGAACGCCTGGGGCGCCGTGAAGCCCGCAGCAGCGAGCATGCCTGCGATATAGCTGAACGTGCGCTGTAACCTCATTTCCGATCTCCTTTTAAAGCCTGTTGCCGAGCCTGTTGCCGCCTCTGTCTGCCTGAGCCCGTCGGTTCCGGTTCCAAGACCGTCCTGTCTCAGCTCCACTCCTGTAGAGACCACATCGCCGCCACCGGTGTCAATGGCATTCTTGTTCTCGGAGCTGCTGCTCTCGGGTCGGGAGCAGCAATACCGATGCCAAACCCGCGAATCGCCTTCTCATATCGCAAGTATCCGGATTTGAAAGATTTTCCTGCGTCGAACGCGCCCGAATCCGGCGCCGATGGGAAAAAACTTTCCCAAAATGAGCAACCTGCCCTCTCAGCCGCGGCGCCCACTCGCGTTGCTCGCGGCGTTCGCCGACCGCATGAAGGCTCCCGTGCCGTCGCGCGAGCTCGCGAGTGCGCGCGCGAACTCGCGCAGCACGCGCTCACCCTCGGCGACGCCGGACGCTCCCGCGCCGATGCGCGTGCCGATGCGAATCGCGCGCGCGGGCTGCTCCCTGCGCAGCGGCGACTGATCGGTCGCGAGCAGCGCGCGCAGTCCCTCGAGCCCGAGCCCATCGATGCCTTCGTACCAACAGTAGGTGATGATGCGCCGCTGGCCCGAGCGCGCGATCACCCGCTCTACCGACACGCCCGCTGCTTCGAGCTCCGCTCGGCTGCGCGACTCGATCTCCCAGCCGCGCCCCGGCAGCGCGTTCTTCCGCGAGAGCAGGCTGCGATCGCGCCGACGCCGATCATCCTCCCCGACGAACAGGTCGACGATCACGGCATCGCGCGAGTAGGGCTGGCTCGCGAAGCTCGTGAACTGAACCGGCCAGAGATATTCGACATCGAGTGGGATCGCCTCGCGCATCGCCCAGCCGTCCATCTCGAGCGGCAGCGCTAGCGTCGGGCTCACCCACGGGCCGTGCATCTCGCCCGCCTCGGCGCCGCTGGGCGCCCAGCGCGGCGCGGCGACCGCGATGAGCGCGAGCGCGACCAGCAACGCGGCCGTCGCGATCGACCGCGCGCCCGCGCGCTCGCTCGCGCGCTCGAACGCTCGCATCGCGGACTCGCGTTGCGCGACCGGGCGGGGCGGGGCAAGCGGCGCCCGCGGCCGCTCCGGGAGCAGCCGCCCGAGCAGCCGATCGAGCGCGACGATCGCGGCGAGCGCGCCGAGGAAGGTCAGCCAGCCCTGCACGGTGTGGGTTGCCGCAAGGTCGGAGGTCGGGTCGCGCACGATGAAGCAGACACGCAGCAGGTTGAACCCGTAGGCGACGAGCGGCGCGAGCGCGACCAGCAGCCAGCCGCGCAGCCGATTCGCGGGCGACCAGTGCACGTAGAACAGCGCGGCGAGCGTGAGGATCTCCATCGCGCGCAACCCGCTGCAGCTGTCGATCACGTGCGCCGCCACGTCCGTGCCGTAGATCATGTTCCCCTCCTGGAACACGCTGAATCCGGATAGCGTCAGCAGCGCCGCGGCCTGGTCGGCGGTCCACAGCCGCAGCGGGTAGAAGATCTGGTTTGCGAGCACGGCGGGAACCGGATACGCGAAGGCGAGGACCAGGCAGGGAATCGACCACGCGGCCGCGAAGCCGGGCCCGAACCAGCTCAGCGCGGCACCCAGCGAGACCAACGCGAACGACACGAGGAGCAGATCGGGCGCCGCGGTGTAGTGCCCCCAAGCGTAAGCCGCCGCACCGAGAGCGAGCGAAGCGAGCCCAAGACGGGGCGCGCCCGCTCCGTTCATGCGCTCGCGCAGCGCGCGCCGGTTGCGGAACGCGAGCGCTGCGGCGAGCAGGAAGTAGATCTGCGGGGTCGTCTCCTCCGACGAGAACAACCAATCCCCGAGGTGAGTCTCAGCGCCCGGGTTCGGGTTCCAGCGCAGCAGCGAGTGGTAGGCGATCCCCGTCGCGGCAAGGCACGTGAGCGCGAGCGAGCGGTGCGACCGGGGCGTCATGCGAGGAGTCTAACGGGCTCGCGCGAAGCAGCGGTCAGTGCGCCGTGCCTTCGGTCTCGCAGCCGACGACGAGCCCGAGCCGCGCCCAGCGCTCGAAGCAGCGCGTGACGTCGCTCGACTGCTCGCCCGCCGCCGCGAGCCGCCCAGCGACCGCGCCAAGCGCGTCTCCGGCGCGCAGCCAGCGCAGCGCGAGCGCCTCGCCGGGCGCGATCGACTCGACGGCGACCTCGAAGCCGCGCCGGTAGACGAGCACGCGGTCCGATCGATCGACCAGATCTACGTCGATCTCGGAGCGCTCGCGCAGGCGCGTCTCGCGGAGCTCGCGCAGCGGCCACGGCGCACACACGAGCGCGAGGCCAGGCTGGAAGCGCACGCGCGCGCGCGCCCAGTCGTCGAGCGTCCAGCCCGCGCACGCCGACGCGTCGAACGCGCGCAGCCACTCCGCATGAACGCAGCGCTGGACCGCCCACTCCAGCTCGGCGAGCGCGGCCAGGAACGGCAGATCGGCGCTCGCGGGGTCCCTCTCGAGGAACGCGGCGAGCGCCTCCCCCACGCGGTTGAGGTTGCGCAGCTCCGCGGGGATCGCGCGCGCATAGCGCTGCGCGAGCGCGGCAAACGTCGCAGCGCCGAGGATCTGCGCGAGCGCGGGAAACGCCTCGCGCAGCGACGCGAGGATCCGCGCGGGGTAACCCTCAACGTGGATCGCGAGCCGCGCCGCCACGTCGGCGCCGGCGGGCACGCGCAGCTGCGCGTCGAGGCCCGGGGACTCGCGCGCGAGGATGCGCGCGGCGAGCGCGCGCTCGAGCTCAGCGAGCGACGGCTGCACGCGCAACGCCGCTCGGCATGCTCGCGGTCGCGTGCACTTCGCGCGCGCGATCGACCTCCTCGACGAGCCGCGGCCACGGCGGAATCTCATCGTCCCACTCGACCATCGTCGCGAGGCTTCCGAGCCGTTCGACCGCGTAGCGATAGAGATCCCAGACCTCGCCGCTGACGGGCCGGCTGTGCGTGTCGAACAGGTGCGTCCCCATGTCGCTGAAGCCTGCGAGGTGGATCTGTCCGACGCGCTGCGCGGGCAGCGCGTCGAGGTAGCGCCTCGCGTCGAAATCGAGGTTGACCGCGCTCACGTGGACGTTGTTCACGTCGAGCAGCAGCCCGCAGTCGGCGCGCTCGGCGAGCTCCGAGAGGAACTCGGCCTCGCCCATCTCCGAGGCGTGCCAGGCGAGATAGCTCGACGGGTTCTCGAGCAGGATGCGCCGGCCGAGCGCGTCCTGCACGCGGCGCACGCGCTCGCTCACGTGCGCGAGCGATTCCTCGGTGAAGGGGAGTGGCAGCAGGTCGAAGAGCGCCCGGCCGTCGACGCTGCTCCAGCACAGGTGATCGCTGACGATCGCGGGCTCGATGCGATCGGCGAGCTCGCGCAGCGTCGCGAGGTAGCCGCGGTCGAGCGGATCCGCGGATCCGATCGAGAGCGCGACACCGTGGAGTGCAATCGGGTAGTCGCGGCGCACGGATTCGAGCACCGCGAGCGGCCTTCCCCGGGTGTCGAGGTAGTTGTCGGTGATCGCCTCGAACCAGTCGACGCCGCGCGCGCCTGCGAGCGCGTCGTCGTAGTGCTCGGCGCGCAGGCCGGCGCCGAAGCCCAGCGTCGGCCAGATCGGCTGCGGTGGCCGATCCGGCCGACGGGTCGAGCTCGGCACCGCGCCTGCCCGCTCGGAGCGCACCGTCCCGCCTACTGCTTCTCGGGCGTGAGCCGTCCGCCCTCGATCTTGAGGCAGGTCTCCTTGTCGATCTCGAGGAAGCCCTGGCCCTTGCAGGCGTTCTCGCCCGCGCACGAGTGCCCCTTGCCGCCGCAGGCGCCCGTGCCCTTGCACTTGTTCACCCCGTAGCAGTGCACCTTCTCGCCTTCCTCGGCCGCCGCCGTGCCGGCGACCGCGCCGAGCGAGAGCAGACCGGCGACCGCCGACGCCAGCAGCATTCCCGTCCTGTTCGATCCACTTGCCATCTTCGTTCCTCCTCCTCTGTGCGCCGGGTCCCTCGCGAATCGGGCAGCGCATCACTGTTCGAGCATTCCCTCCGCGTCGATGCGGATCTCGACTTCCTCGCCGACGAGCACGCCGCCGGTCTCGAGCACCTGGTTCCAGTTGAGCCCGTAGTCGCGGCGGTTGATGGTCAGGGTCGCGGAGAAGCCCGCGCGGAGATTGCCCCAGGGGTCCTTGCCCTGTCCGCGATACGCCACGTCGAATACCACGGGCTTGGTCACGCCGTGGATCGTCAGCGTACCCGCGAGCTTGCCGCGATTGTCCTGCATGCCCGTTACGCCACCCCGGCTCTCGAACGAGAGCTTCGGGAACTTCTCGACGTCGAAGAAGTCCGCGCTGCGCAGATGCTTGTCGCGCTTCGCGTTGTTGGTGTTGATGCTCGCCGCCGTCGCGCTCGCGCGCACCACGGCCGCTTCGGGCTGCGCCGGATCGAACTCGATCACGCCTTCGAACTCGTCGAATCGCCCCTGCACGCTCGTGAACAGGTGGCTCACGCTGAATCCCACCGTGGTATGCGCCGGGTCGACCTGCCAGCTCGCGGCGCGCGCGGCGGACTCGAGCCCGAGCAGCGACGCGAACGCGACCGCCAACGACGACACACCGCGGAGCACTGTGCGGCTCTTCATCGGCCTCCCCCCTCGTTCGATTCGTTCACCTCTCGCTCCATTCTCGTTCGATCCTCGCTCCAGTCTCGTTCAAACCTCGCTCGACGCCATCGAGACGCGGCGAGACCGCCGTCCCGATCCGGACGGCGACACGGCGCCAGAAGGTATCCGATCGGCGCGTTCCGTCACGCCGCTCAGCGAAACGGCGCGATCTGCTCGCCGAGCATGCGCGTTGTGACCGACTGGGTCACCATCTCGCGCCAGGCGAGCGCGGCATCGATGTAGTATTTCTCCAACGCGGGAACGGCATCGCGCAGCACAACCGCGTCCGAGAGGTCGAGCGCCGCGGGATCGAGCAGCATCTCGCTCAGATCGCTGCGCAGCGGCAGGCCCGGCTCCGAATACGCTACGCGCGAGAAGTCCTTGCGCTCACGGCTCGCGAGGAAGATCAGGTTCCGCGCGCCCTCGTCGCCGGGCGTGACGAGCATCTGCGTGTCGAAGCCCGCCGCGACCAGCGTGCGGTAGACGCAGCGCGAAGGCCTGCCGATGCGGCCGGTCGTGTAGCCGTAGAAGTTGATCATCACCATCCCGCCCGGCTCGAGCACCTGCGCGATCCGCTCGAACGCCTCGAGCGTGAGCACGTGGGAGGGCGGCGTCTCGTTGTGGAACAGATCGACTGCGATCACGTCGTAGCGGCGATCGGTGGTGTTGATGAAGTGCCGCGCGTCGTCGATCACGACGGGAACCTCGGGGTCGACGAAGAAGTACTCGCGCGCGACGTCGCGGATGCGCGCATCGAGTTCGACGGACTCGACTCGGAAGCCCAGCCGCTGCAGCTGCTTGACGAGCGTCCCGCCGCCGAGGCCCAGCAACAGCGCGTCGCTGCCCTTCGGGTAGATGCTCACCGCGAGCGGGAAGTAGTAGGCCCAGTCCCACAGCGTATAGGCGGGATTGCGCAGATCGAGGATCGTCTGGATGGTGTTGTTCACCATCAGCGAGCGGCCCGGCTGCCAGCCGTGCGTCTTGGTGTAGTACGGCTGGTCGACCACTCGCAGCTGGCCGAGGATGCCCTCGGAGTGGTACTTCACCTCGAAATGCTCGGAGCTCGAGCGCTGCTCCGAGGTCGTGAGCAGCAGTGGAATCGCGGCGGGAAGCAGCAGCGCGAGCGCCGCAGCGCGGTGCGCGCGGATTGCGCCGACGAGCGCCGCGACCGCGAGCGCGCCGCCGAACAGCGCCGCGGGAACGCGCAGGCCGAGCTCGGGCAGCAGGTAGAAGCCCGTCGCGAATGTCGCGACGATGCCGCCGAGCGTCGAGATCGCGTAGACCGAGCCCGCGCTCAGCCCCGAGGTCTCGATCCGCTCGTTGAGCTGCGCGATGATCATCGGCGACGACATCCCCATCAACATCAGCGGCGGAAACATGAACAGCAGCAGCGACAGCGTCGTGCCCGACCGCACGCCCATGCCGAGCGTGAACTCCATGATCCGAGGGCCGGTCAAGGGCATCACCGCGAGCAGCATGCCCGCGGCCGCCAGCACGCCGTTGACCCGCTGCGGCGAGCGGAAGCGGTGCGAGAGCCAGCCGCCCGTGTAGTAGCCCGTCATCAGCGCGGCGAGCGTCACGCCGAGCACCGCCGCCCAGACGTAGAGAGAGCTGCCGAAGTACGGCGCGACCGCTTTCGCGCCGATCAGCTCGCAGGCCATGACGGCCGCGCCCTCGAGCGCGGCGAGGCAGAACAGATAGGCGCGAGCGCCGGGCCCGTGGCTCAATTCCGCAACCGGTCGACCGAAAGCACGCCCTTGATCCTGCCGATCTGCTTCATGACCGCATTCAGTGTCGCGACGTTGGCCACCCAGAGCTCGAAGGTCTGCAACGACTTCTGATCGGACGTCGTCGAGACGCGCGCCGCTCCGATGTTGATTCCCGCGGCGGAGATTGTCTTGGTGACCTGCGCGAGCAGCCCGGGCTGGTCGACGGACCGCACGCGCACCTTGATGCAGTGGGGTGTCGCGGCCTGCGCCTCCCAGTCGACTTCGATGCGGCGCGCGGGGTCGAGCTCGTAGGTCTTCGCGCAGCCCCGCACGTGTACCGTCACGCCGCGGCCGCGCGTGACGAATCCGACCACCTCGTCACCCGGCAGCGGCGCGCAGCACCTCGCGAAGCGCACGAGCACGTCCGACTGGCCGCTGACGCGGATCCCCGACGGTGAGGTCTTGGCCTGGCGACGGAACAGATCGCGGATCCGCGCGGGCTTGCGCTCGGGCGCGGGCGGCGCTTCGCCGCGCAGCTTGCGCACGACCTCCGCCGCGCTCACGCGGCCGTAGCCGACCGCGCCGAGCAGCGCGTCCGTCGAGCCGTGGACCTCGCGCTTGGCGAGCTCGGTGAGCGCGTCTCCCTCGAGCAGGCGCGCCACCGACATGCCGTGCTTGCGCAGCTCGCGGTCGAGGATCTCGTGCCCGAGCTCGCGGCTGCGCTCGCGCTCGGACGCGCGGATCGCGTGTCGGATGCGACCGCGCGCGCGCCCCGACACCACGAAGTCGAGCCAGTCCTTGCGCGGGTACTGGCTCGGGCTCGTGATCACCTCGACGGTGTCGCCGTTCAGCAAGCGGTAGCGCAGCGGCACCATCTTGCCGTTCACCCGCGCGCCCGCGCAGTGCGATCCGACCTCGCTGTGGATCGCATACGCGAAATCGAGCGGCGTCGCGCCCTTCGGAAGATTGATCACGTCTCCCTTCGGCGTGAACACGAAGACCTCGTCGGGAAACAGGTCGACCTTGACCGTATCGATGAACTCGTGCGGATCCGCGACGTCCCGCTGCCACTCGAGCAGCTGGCGCAGCCAGGCGAACTTGGCATCGTCGGGGTCGTTGCCGTGCCCCTCCTTGTACTTCCAGTGCGCGGCGATCCCGAACTCCGCATTGCGGTGCATCTCGGCGGTGCGGATCTGCACCTCCATGCGCTCGCCGTAGGGCCCGATCACCGTCGTATGTAGACTCTGATAGCCGTTCGGCTTCGGCAGTGCGACGTAGTCCTTGAAGCGCCCGGGCACGGGCCGCCAGATCGAGTGCACGATGCCCAGGGTCGCGTAGACGATCTCGGGAGCGCCCTCGAGGATGATCCGGAACGCGATCACGTCGTAGATCTGATCGAGGCTCAGGCCCTGGCT